>JALYLU010000062.1:0-11988 GCA_030774075.1 Actinomycetota bacterium
CCCGCCCAAGCCACCCACCCCTACGCGTCGCCGTACTTTGCCGGCGACCTGTCGCGTTTGCCGCCTGCACTCGTGGTGACCGCCGAGTTCGACCCCGTGCGCGACGAGGGCGAGGCGTATGCGCGCCGCCTCGAATCCGCGGGTGTTGCGGTCGAACTGGTTCGTATGAACGGCCACATCCACGGATCGCTGGCGTTCACCAAGCTCATGCCCTCGGCGCGCGAGCACCGAGAGCGGGTACACGCGAGCTTGCGCGACGCATATCACCGTTAGACCCGCGTGGCGTCTGCGATCAAGGCCTCACGGATGGCATGGTTGCGCGCCACATTCGTCGACGAATGTTCCGTTCACATGGAGGAACAACGAGACTTCGTCGCGAACCGCGGCGACGTTGCGCGCCGCGCCGTGAGGATCGTCGCCGTACTGTGGCGACTCCGGCGGCAGGCTCTCGATCGGCGGCGCCGGGGTGCCGAAGTCCCACAGCTGGAGCACCGACCCGCCGAACGGCGAGCTCGGAACAGGCGGGATGTCCCACATCGGCGTGACGTCGTTGCTGCGCCCAGAGGCAATCGCCGGCTGATGTACGAACGCGCCGATCGTGCGCGCCTCGGTCTCGGTTGAGATGTTCGCGACCTGATGGTCGCCGAATGCCTCGATCATCAGCACCTGGTGGTTCGGCGTCCCCGGGTACGGGTCGCGGATCATGTGCTGCGCGTAGCCGTTGGGGTCGCCCCGGTCCCAGAGGATCTGGTTCATTGCAACGATCAGTATGTGCATGCCCTCGTCGGGATAGCTCGCCGACAGCAGGGGAAGGAAGGGATCGAAATCGACGCTGCGCGGGAGGAGCTCGCTGTAGTTCATGCCCGGGACACCGAGCACCGCGCGGGTCCACTCCTTCGAGATCGCGGTGGCCGCGCCGCCGAAGATGCCGCCCTGGCTGTTGCCGTTGTAGAAGACCTCGTTCGGCACGATCGACGACGACGCCGGCGCACCGAAGCGGAAGGCGGGATCGTTTCCGAACCCGCGCGGGTCCTTCAAGAGCCGCGCGAGGAACTGCATGTTCAACATGCCCTGCTGCAACCGGTCCGGGATCGAGCCGAACGTCGAAAGGTTCGAGATGACGTTGAGCACGTTGGGCACATCATCGGACGCCATGCCGATCTCCGGGGTGGCGCACAACACGATGTCGTACTGGTCGAGGAACGGCGCGAACCCTTCGATCTCGCTCGTGCTTCCGAGCAGCCCGTGGCCGTACGCGACGCCGCGTCCTGGGTGTGCAGTTCCCCCGGCGGCCGCCGACGCGGGGATCAGGCAGCGGAAGGCGGCATGGAAGGTCCCCGTGCGGATCGGCATGCCCTGGTCGTCGAGCGGCATGCGTCCGCCGGGGGCGCCGCCGTTCGTCAGGTAGAGCGGCACGTCGAACGTGCCCTGAACCCGGCGGGCGATGCTCGCATTGGGGCTCTCGTCGACGGACGCGACGTGGAACGCCGGCACGCCGGCGCCGAGTGCCGCGTACGCGTGGTCGCGCATGTGCAGCATGCGGCCCGACAACCCCTGCTGACTCGCGACCGTGAAGTCCCACGCGAGGTACAGGGACCGGCGCCGCACGCCCGCGCCCTCGAGCTGCGCGAGGATCCGGTCCATCGCTTTCCGTCGGGTGGAGACTGCGGGATCAACGCTGGGTCGGTGGTCGCGGAACACCTGGAACGCGGGGGTTGCGGCGATCGTGTTGCCGGACGCGTCCTTCATGTTGCGAAGCGCGACCACGATGTGATGCGCCTCGCCGAAGTTGCGCGCGGGTCGGATGACGAGCGCCCGAGTCGGCTGATCATGATTCCACGTGTCGAGCTCGGCCCAGTACGGCACCCGCCGGCCCGTGGTCGTATCGAGCAGCACGATCGGAGCGTCAGGGTCGAGCGAACGGGCGATGTCGGTGATCGACGCGGCGCCGGTCGTCGCCAGGTTGATCCCGGGAACGTTGACGATGATCTCCGAGCCCGGACTGAAGCCGTCGTTGTGATTCCAATCGGTCGGATCGATCGGGACGCCTACGGAGTTCACCGGCATCACGTCCGCAGAGAAGTGCACTCGCCGGCCGGTTGGAGAGGTCGCGTCGCGTACCGTGAAGAAGTCATCTGGGAACGGTGTGAGGCACTGCGTGGTGTCGATGGGGTCGCAGTGAGCGTTCGCGGGTTGTCTGCGCAGCTGGCCGGGAGATTCGCCGTGAGTGTTCGCGGCCACACCGGGTGCGGCCGTCGCGGTCAGCGCGAGCACCAACGACGCGGCAACGCCCAAGACCGTAACGGCTGACCGACGCATCACGTCTTCCCCATCCGCTCGAGGTCACCGCTCTAGCACGCGCGCGGTGAGTGACGCCACCGATCGGCTCTCGTCGGCCCTCGATCACCTCGGACGAACGTCACGACCCAAGAACTCGACGGGCAGGACATAGCGATCGGAGAGACGCCGCACCCAGTAGCCGTCGTGCGTCTTCTCGGCGACCTCGAACCCGCGACTCCATTCTCCGCGGAAATGACCGCGGACCTCGATCGAGGCACCGACCGCGAGGTCCGGTCGCGGCGAGTTGGCCGGGTATCGATCCATTTGTTCTCTCACCTCGCACGCGATCGCGGCGGCACATCGAGTCGCGCTCGCTCTCGACGCACGTCAGCGAGAGGACACTCGCCCACGTTCACCATGGCCCCGGTGTCAAGTCGCGAGTAGCGAGCGCTCGACTCCGCGTCGACACGCGACGCGATCGTTCACCCGGCGCGCCGTACCCGCGCCATGTTCCCGCTCTGGGGGCCGAGCTGGACGGGCCGGGCGCGCACGCCCGGGGACACTTCGTCGATCTCAGGTCTCCGACTCGTCGGTGCCGTGGTCGTCGGTACCACGGGCAGCGAGAGCGAGAACGTGCATCCGCCGCCGGGCGTCTCCGAGAGGGTCAGCGTGCCGTCGAGCAGCTCCGCGAGCTGGCGGCACAGATGGAGTCCGAGACCGGTGCCGCCTTGGCGTCTCGTCGAGGATTGGTCGAGCTGCACGAATCGCTCGAACGCCCGCTCCCGCTCGACCACCGGGATGCCTGGACCGTGGTCGACGACGCGGAAACAGACGTCGCCGCCGCGGCCGGTCGTGATCAGCTCGATCGGCCCCGAGGGCGCGTACTTGCCCGCGTTCTCGACGAGGTTCAGCAAGACCCGCGCCAGCTTCGATCGATCGGTGACGAGCTCGACCCGGTCGTCGAGACGTCGCACCAACCGGCCCGAGGTCGCAGTGGCCGTATCGGCGTCGATCGAAGCGAACAGCTCCGTGACGTCGACGGCGTCGCGGTCGAGCGGAACGCCGGCGTGCTCCGCCGCCGCGACGAGGAGAAGCTCGTCGATCAAACGCTGAAGTCGGCCACCCTGGTCGAGGGTCATGTCGAACAGCTGGGCGCGCTGCGCGGCCGCCATTCGACCGTCCAGCCGATCGAGCGTGTGCACCGAACCGAGCATGACGGCGAGCGGAGTGCGCAACTCGTGCGAGACAGCCGCGATGAAGTCGTCCTTTTGGCGGTTGAGGTCGACCTGCAACGCCAATGCCATCACGAGCTCCTCGTGCATCATCGCGTTTGCGATGATGAGCGCGGCGTTGTTCGCGAACGCGCCGACGGTCTCGATGCGGCTGCTCGCTCCGGCGTTCGACGGACCCTCGCGGAACACGACGAGCGCCACGCGGCCCGCCTTCTCGTGCACGGCCGACACCGCCAGCGCGCTCCCGGCCCCGGCGGCCATGCGCTCGATCTCCTCTGATTCCTCCGCGTCGGTTTCCCTCCCCGGGAAACGCTCGGCGAAGGCGAGCGCGGCGGCGATCGTGTCGGGCGGTGCGAGCCGCTGCCCTCGATCGTCTGCCCACGCGCCGACCGGGGTTCCGTGGACGTCAGTCGCGCAACACAGCGCCATCGTTCCCGTTGCCAGCGCGCGCGCCTCGGCCGAGAGCGCGCGCAGCGCGTCATCGAGGGCCAGCAGGCCGGCCGTGCGCGCCGACGCTTCATACAGGCGCTCGAAGCGCAGGTGCTCGTCGCGCTGCGCGACTGCATAGCGAGAGTTGAGCGCAACCGCGAGCGCCAGGGGCACGAGCAACAACACGGCGAACGGCGCGCGCGTGAAGAGGTCGAGCGCGACGAGGCCAATCGGCGCAGCCGCCAGCGTCGCGAGCATCCCCGTCGACGCCGAACGAACGAACACGTGGTGAAACGGCGCGGCCTCGGCCATCGAGATGACGACCGCCGTCGCCACGACGTCGATCAGGGAGAAGCACAGCGCGGCGGCGAGTGCGGCGATCCACGCAGACATATCGTGCGCCGAGGTGCGGCCAAAGGCTTGGAACGCGACACCGGCGATCGTGACCGCGGCCATTCGATTGGCCACGTTGAACAACACCTTGAGCGGTCCAGGATGCTGCGCAATCATGTTGACGGTTTCCGCGAGGGCGAATGCCGCCGCGAGCCCGAGCGGACCGACGACGAAGAAACCCACCACGAGCACCGCGTCCGCGGGTGTGAACGTGAACTTGTGCCGGTGGAGCTCGAGCGACATGTCGAACGCTCCGGTGACGACGAACGCTCCGGTCAGCGCGAGGATCGCCGCAGGTGATCCGATCGAGGCGCCACTCGCCGCGGCGAGTATCGCGAAGCTCGCCGCGAGCAGCAGCTGCACCGCGATGACTTCACCCACCCGCCGCTCGAGCCGCGCCGGGCTTCGCGGCCCCGCTGCGCTCATCCCCAGCTCTGCGACACCCACGCGTCGGTCGTCCATCGCGAGGCGGTCCATCTGCTCGCCGTCCAGCGTGACGCGGTCCATCTGCTCGCCGTCCAGCGTGACGCCGTCCACCTGCTCGCCGTCCACCTGCTCGCCGTCCAGCGTGACGCCGTCCACCTGCTCGCCGTCCAGCGCGATGCGGCCCAGGTCTCGTCGGTCCAGCGACTCGCGGTCCACGGCATGCCCGTGCGCAAACCCCGGTCCAGTCCGTCGAAGGCGACGGGGAAGTGCTGCCACCAATCGGGTCGCGCGACGGCCTGGTCGGCAACCGCGAGGTCGATCGCGGACGCGCGACCGTCAAGCGGCACCGCGCTGTCGACGAGCGCGCCTTTCACGTCGTCCGGAGTGGCATTGCCGTGGTGCGAGAGGAGTACCGCCACCCCGCCGGAGACGAGCGCCGTGCTCATCGACGTGCCGGTGCCGCGGAAGTAGGTGTCGCCGACGCGCCCCGAGGGGTGCTGCACATCGATTGTGGAGCCCGGAGCACGCAGCGACACGACCGACACACCGGGTGCTACGACGTCGGGCTTGACGTGGCCATGCGCTCGCCCGCGACCCGACCAGGTCGCAACCGCATCGTCGTTCGTCGCCGCGGTTCCCATCGTGTCCGTTGCACCGACGGTGATGACATACGGGTCGTCGCCCGGCGACGTGACGCCTTCATCGCCGTTGTTCCCCGCCGCCGCGACGACGGTGATTCCGGACGCCCACGCGGCTTCCGACGCCGCGTCGAGCGGGTTCACAACGTACGGCAGCGGCGCATCGAGGCCGAACGAGAGGTTGAGCACGCCGATGTTGTACGTGTCGCGATTCGTGACGACCCAGCCGATGCCGGCGATCACGCGCGAGAGCGTCGACGAGCCGTCGGCGTCGGCGACCTTCACCGATACGAGCGTCGCGCCGGGCGCGACGCCGAAGTGCCGAGCTTGGGCACCTGTGCTCGCAGTTCCGTCGCCGGCAATGAGCCCGGCCATGAACGTGCCGTGGCCGTAGTGATCGACGGCGTCATCCTCGCCCGAGAAGTCGGGCGAACGGACGAGCCGCGAACCGTGCAAGTCGGGAGTGTCGACGACGCCGGTGTCGACGAGCGCGACGCCGACGCCGCGACCGGCGTCGGGTGACCACGTTCCACCGGGGTTGATCGCCGCGACCTGCGTGTCGAGCACCGAAGCGTCGAACGAATCGCTCGTCGGGCGCATTGCCGCGTCAGCCGTGACGTGCAGCGACGGGTTCGCGCCGAGTATCTCGATCCCGCCGGCAGAGACGTGCGCGGCCACACCGGCGATGATCGGAAGCGACACGTCGATGGTGCCACCCACGGACTCGACGGAACGGGCCGCGGCCTCGGTGGTCGCGCCTTGGACGATGACGGCTCGGGGCACGCCTGCATCGGCCGCGTGCGCCGGGGCCGCGCTCAATGCTCCCGTGCCCATCACTGCCAGCGCTACGAGGATGCGTGCCGATCGGGGCCCGAGGGTGAGGGAACGGCGTGTTCCCGTCATTTGGCGGTGCCGAGGATGTTGTGCGCGAACTGGGCGAGATCTTCGGGCTTGAACGGCTTGGTCATGTAGTCGTCGGCGCCGGCTTTCCAGCCGTCCCACACGTCCGCGTCGGTCGCCTTCGCGGTGAGGAGCACGACCGGGATCCCGGCGACCTCGGGGCGTTTCTTCAGCTCTTGCAAAACGTCGAGTCCGTCGCGGCCGGGCATCATGACGTCGAGCACGATCAGGTCGGGACGAATTCTCTCGACCTTCTCGAGCGCGGAGCAGCCGTCCTCGGCGGTCGTGACGGCGAAACCCTCCGCCTCGAGGTTGATGACGACGAGCGCGCGCATCCCCGGGTCGTCGTCGGCGAAGAGAATATGAACGTCGGGCCGGCGATACGCCGCGATCTCGGTCAGCGGCGCTGGAGTCATAGGAGTGCTACGGCCATTTCGCGAATTTCTTGAGCGAAATGGACCATCTCAGCGCCTTTCGCTTGGCGAGGAGGACCGAAGCCGTCAAACCCCTGACTGAGCCGGGGGCCGCGGCTTCGCCACGGACTTTCCGGCCGCGGCCGGCTCGACCGGTAGTTGGCGCGGTCGCTCCCGTGCTTCGTCGGCCGGCTTGAAGAACCGCCCGATGATCGGGAGGTCGATGAACGACTCCGCCCGCGCAACCGCGATCGACGCGCTCAGCAAGTGCTCCGGCGAGTCGTAGGCCGCGTAACGGGCATGCCAATCCGGCTGGAACTTCTCGTTGAAGGTCCACAGCGATTCGATCTGCATCGAGTCGCCGACGCGCTCGAGGATCCATTTCTGGGCACGGTGCACGAGACGGTCACCGGCCTCGCTCGCGAGCACCGCCCGGAACGTGGCGAAGTTGAGCGCGAGGCCGACCGAGCCCTCCAGGCGAAGGTGCTCGATGGTCTTGGCGACGATCAGCTCGGTAATGCCGTTCGGGACGCCGCTCGCCTCGCTACGGCGCATCAAGTCGAGCGACCAGCCCTCTATCGCCCGCGCGGGCACGTACTGGCAGAAGCCCGCGGGACGATCCTCGCGGTCCAACGCGACCGCGAGCAGCAAGCCGCGATCGTCGGGCTCGAACACGCGACCCAGCGTCATTGAGAAGCCGCGTTCGACGTCGCCGCGCCGGCTCTCGGTCATCAGGTCGCGAAGCTTGGCCTCCATATCGGGCGCCAGCCGCGACGGATCGAAGAACTCGACCCGATATCCCGCCTTCTCGACCCGGCCCACCGACTGGCGCAGGCTCTTGTTCTGCTTGCCGTCGAGGCGGAAGCGCCGCACGTCGACCACCGCTTCGTCTCCGATGTACAGGTCGTGCATCCCGCTCGCCCGGTAGGCGGGAAGCCAATCGGCACAGGCCCCCATCACCGCGACCGGCCAACCGTGCTCATCGGCGAACTCGCGGAACGCTCCCCACGCCTCGGCTCGTTGGCCGACCGGGCCGATCGGATCCGGCGAGACGAGCGCGATCCCGTTGTGCACTCGGTAAGCGACGAGCGTGTCGCGGAAGCCGAACCACTCCTTGTCGTCTCGCAGCGCGAAGTAGGACAACGAGTCGACGCCGTACTGCTCGACGATGTACCGCGCCCGCTCGCGTGAAAGCGGACGGTACGACGAAAGCCGGGGTGAGACCGCCGGACGGAACAACAACCAACAGAACGCGAGTGCGATAGCGACACCGACCGCGAGCAGCGCGGGCGACACAAGTCGGTCGATGCTGTTCGGCAACGCCACGGTCTTCAACCCGACGAGCCGTCCCGCGACCGCTTCGGCGATCTTCGGCAACGCCAGCTTCGGATGCCGCAACGCGACGCCGGTCGTCCCGCCGATGATCGCGACCGCAATCGCGAGCAAGGCCGCGCCGAGGCCGCGGCGCCACGACGACGGGTTCGCGGGCGCGGCGAAGTCGTCCCGGTGGACGAGCAGGAAAACCACGACGAGCAGCGCGATGATCGCCTCTTCGATGTCGAGGCCCTTGATGACGTTGCCGACGACTGCGAGGAGGAGCAGCGCGTGGGCCAACAGCCACGCGTGACGTTGTCCGCGCCGGACGCCGCGGGCGAGCAGTATGAGCCCGATCCCGCAGATCGCGACCAGCGCCGCGGCCACCTCCGGGACCTCGATCGGCGTGAAGCGACCCAGCGCGGTCAGGCGCGAGGCGATCGGCACGGTGACCGCCGACGCGAGGTTCAGCACCCCTGCGAACGCGATGGCGGCAGCCGCGATCCGCCGCGTCCGCCGCCGAAACGCGGTCGCGTCTCCCGCCGACGGCCAGGTAACCGTGCCCGGATGCTCGGCGACCTCCGCGGGTGGCCAACACACGCGCATGCGCTCGCGCGACGCCATCCGCTCCAGCAAGGTGCGTTCCGGGAGATCGCGTGCGCCGTGCCAGAGGCGGGCCCGCAACTCGGATCCTGCCTCGAGCTCGACCCACGAGCAGCGCAGGCGAGCCGCGTACACCGCAGGCAAACCTCCGCGCGTGTCGACCCGATCGACGGTGCGCCCGGCCGTCCCACAATTCGCGTAGAAGGCCCCACCGCCGAGGTCGGTCAACTCGGCCCGGCCCGAGTGACCCGTGACGAGACCCGCTCCGCCGCCCGCCGCCAGACCGACCGCGACACCACGGGGAAGGTCGTTGTCGCGCAGAGCCCGCGACAACCACGAGATCGAGCCGAGCGAGTCGTGCAGCTGCGCGACGACGAACGCCAGCGCGACCGCCAAGAGGACCAGCTCGATCGCGAACCCTGCCGCGAGCAGCCGGAAGATGTGAACGAGCGCGTCGCGCTGCCGGGAGGAGAAGACCACTACCGGGAAGAAGAGCGCGAGCGAGGCGAGCACGGGCAGGGTGAGCCATGCGGCCCGACGGAACAGCCTCCGATAGGTGAAGCGCGACGCCACGAGTGCACCCATGTCGGCGGGGTCGGCGTCTTCGATCCCCTCCAACCATTTGTGCGAGGCGTCGCCGACGTTCGCGAAACCCGGGAGCACCTCGCGTTCGAGGTGTGCAACGAGAGGGTGATCATTGGGATCCCGCGGGTCGTGGAACGCCGTCGCCGGGTCGAGCTGGTGTCCGGGCTCCACGCGCACGAGCCGTACTCCGGCGCCGGTGTCGATCTCCAAGACACACGCGAGCGAGACGATCCACCCGATCGACTGGAGGGCCTCCGTCGTGCGCGCGTCGTACGCGAGCGCCGCGTCGCGGATCCCCGGAAGCGCGACGATCCGGCGTTCCGGCGACTCGAGGAACGCAGCCAGCGCGGTCGCGAGCCGCGGATGCGCGGCGAGCGCCAGCTCGGGATCGGGGCGGCCGTCGCGGAGCATGTCGAACGTGTCGCCGGCGAACACGATCACCGCCGGCCCGCGACACCTTTCGACCGCGTGCGCGATCGCCCGGGCAATTTCCCGGGAGGTGTCGGTTCCTCCCGGGACGAGCCGCAACCCGCCGAACACGAGGACCTGACCGCCGATCGCAACCGAGAGCGGCACCTCGTCGACGACCGTCGGCCGGCGGGACGCAAGGTCGACGAGCTCGCCGCCGGTCGCTTGCGCCGTCGCCTCGCCCTCGGGCCCGTCCGTCATCGTCACCGACCGTAATCCTCGGCGAATCCCCGGCCACACCAGGGCCGGCCTTCGAAAGGCCGACCCGACACGGTATCTGTACATCGGCACACTTCGCGGGCGCCGGCAATGAAACGCGCGAACGATCCCGGAACCGTCGCAACGACCCGCGCGCCGGCGTTTCAGGCGACGGCAACGCCCTCGAACGCGGCCGCGCGTACACCGCGCTGTGCGAGCTCGGCCAGGAACGGCACCGGATCGAGCAGCGCGCCGAGGCCGTGCACTCCCGGCCGGTCGAGCCGGGGTTCGAGCGCACCGGCCAGCCGCGCCGCGACGACCGCGAGCGCCGCTCCGGCCGCGACCGCGGTGCGCTCGACGACGCCGTAGACGGTGCAGTCGAAGCTTCCGTCCCGCCGACCCCAAACCTCCACGCGCGCGGCGCCCCACTCGCCATCATCGCCGAAGCGCCGGCGCAGACGCGCGCGCTTCGGCGGCTCTCCGAGCTGCACACCGATGCGCGCGACGTCGGGGAACGCGTCGACGAGCAGGGCGGTCGCGCCGGTCACGGTCCGGCAGTCGCGAGCTCCGATCGGTTCGGGGAACCACACAAGACTGTCGCCGTGTGGGTGATCTTCGCGCCAGGTGCCGTCGTGCCACGTGCGCACCGGCACGCGGCGCTCGTGGCGAACCGTCGCGACGCTCGCCGGCCCGGCCCAACCCGTGCGTGCGACGCGTATCTCGTCGACCTTCTCGAACATCGACGCGGCATGGCGTGCGAGCGCGTCGACGAGGCCCGGTGCGAGACCGCAGCCGATCCCGACCGCGACCTCGGCGCCGCGTGCGTTCGGGTCGAGCACGCGCAGCTGATCGAGCGCGTCGTGCTCTTCCTCGCTCGATGCGACGGGAACACCCGCGGCGATGGCGGCGGTCACGACCGGATGATCGACACCGGCCGGAAGCGCGGTGACCACCACGTCGACGTCGGCGGGGATCGGATCGCCCGGCGCGAAATCGACGGCCTGCGCGTCGGGTCCGAACGCTCGAGCGACCTCGGCGAGTTGGCCCTCGTCTCTGTCGGCGAGCAGGAGGCGGTCGACGCCCGGAGTGTCGATCAGTTGGCGCGCCGCGCGGGTACCGACCGCGCCGACACCGACGACGAGCGCGATCGTCACGGGCCCATTCGATGCACTCGTCCGCTCACCGAAAGTCGGGGCCTTCGAGTTCACGCCAACCGCCGGTCGTGGGCGGGATGCCGCCCTTGCCGCGTACGCGCGCGAGCATTCCCACCGCGCCCGCGAGGCCGAGCACGAAGAACAGGCGCTTGAAGACCTTCACGACGCGGGAGTGTATCGAGCAGGACGTCGTATCGAGCAGGACGTCGCATCGAGCAGGACGTCGCATCGAGCAGGGCGTCGTATCGAGCAGGGCGTCGCCGGGCTTCCGCGCACCGAATGGCCGGACCGAGTACCGCTGCTACGATGCTTCGCCTGCCCGGGGGCTATAGCTCAGTCGGTTAGAGCGCATCCCTGATAAGGATGAGGTCGCAAGTTCGATTCTTGCTAGCCCCACACGGATAGCCCCAGTTCAGAGCCGGTGCCGCGGGTCGCGGAGGCCGGCTCGCATCGCGCTCAGGGCCATTCTTCGCGCGTTCTTCGCGCGGGAACTGGAGCACGATCGCGTCGCGCGCGGTGTTGGCGCCCGCGCGACCGAGGTTGTCTAGGGCTTTCGTGACGCGCTCCTCGGCGTGTGGCAACAAGTGTCCGTACCGGTCGAGCACAACCGAGCTGGACGTGTGCCCGGCCCGTCTTGAGTCCCGATCCGCAGTTCTATGCGCGTCTGGCCGTGCGCCGAAGATCAGCCCGGCGACGTTCTCAAGGCCCATGCGGGGCTCTCGTCGGTCACCGAGCCGGTGGTCCACCGAGCGAACCCCGAGCCGTCGACACCGACGATGTAGATATGACTGGACGTCGGGTTGCCCGCGGCGAAGAGGATCTTCGTTCCGTCCGGAGACCACGTGGGCCGGGTGAAGTTGGACTGAAACTCGCTTCCGCCGGGAAGGCTCGTCACGTCCACGACCTGCCGCGGGCCGGTGCCGTCCGGATGGATCACGTGGAAGGAGCCATTGCC
>JALYLU010000062.1:11998-13039 GCA_030774075.1 Actinomycetota bacterium
GCCTTCGTCGACGAACGCGATCTTGCTTCCGTCTGGAGCCCACCTTGGCAATGCGGCGTTGTTGGGCCCGATACTTCTTTCGTTGGAGCCGTCAGCGCGCATGACATAGAGGTGCGTCGAGCCCGACACGAACGCGATACTCGAACCGTCCGGCGACCAGACGGGTGCGTATTCACGCAGGGCATCGTGGGTCAGCCTCGTCACGTGGGTACCGTCATCATTCATCGTGTAGATGTCCGCGTCCCCCGGCGTCTCTCTAGCGAACACGATCCTTGAACCATCTGGAGACCATCCCGGGCTGGAGCTGGACCCATCGGTCGTCAGTCGTCTGATCCCGCTGCCGTCGGCACGCATCACGTAGATGTTCTGGTTTCCGTTGGTGTAGCGGTTGAACACGATCTCCGATCCGTCGGGCGACCATGCGGGCTGATCGTCTCCGGGGTCCGTGGTGATCCGAGTCAGCGCAACGCCGGGTCGCGTCATGACGTGGATCCCGCCGTCCGGCCCTCCCCGGGAGAAGGCGATCCGGCCTTGTGACAAGGCAGGCGCCGTGCGGGATGTGGCAGGGACCGGCACGACGGTTGTCGTCGTGACGACAGTCGAGGATGGTTGGCGTTTCGCCTGATGGTCCCCGTTACTGCAGGCTGTAACGAAAACTGTGAGGAGCGCAAGCACGCGAATGGACTTCACGGTCACTGGACGCCCATCCAAGACTGGCGGTTGCGGGGCAGCGCACAATGCCCGCTGTGGCGCTCTTATGCGAGTGCACGAACTGAGCTCTACGCCGCTCGTGACCATGGTTGCAAGCGCCAGCGAACTTCGGAGTCTTCGGCCCGCAGACTTCAGCGACCAGGTCGGCTGATCTGTGCGGCGACGCGTGGGCCCGAGCACGGGCTATGCGCGCGCGCCCGCTACGCGCCTTCGGGAACGAGCGCGGGCAGCGAAGAGCGCGACACATGCACCGATCGTGAGGAGCGAGCCGACCAACACCGAGGCGACGACCAGACCAGTCGACGACCGTCGCACGGAAGAGGATCGGAT
>JALYLU010000063.1 GCA_030774075.1 Actinomycetota bacterium
TGTGCGGGTAGAAGAGCGCGAGCTTTCCGGGAGGAGTATAGCTCGAACAGCTTGGCGATGGATCACAGCCCGGCATCGCCACCCAAACCCGTCCGCTGCCGTCGAACGCGGTACCCCAGGGATCGGTGCCGGGAACCGCGAAGTCACGCACCGCAACGCAGGAGGCAAGAAGAACGGCACACGCCGCGATCGCAACGAGTCGCCAAGAAATACGGGACACACCCGGGAACTTACGGCTCATGAAATACGACTCCGACGATGGTCGCCTCCGACAGGAGGCGTCCGCGCGTTCCTCCGCCGTAGTCTCCGCGACGACCCGCCGATGTCAACTGTTTGCTTCGGCGAATGCGCCGTCCGATCGCGTCTCTCGATCAGCGACGCGCGAACCGCGCTGAGTGACGTCCTCGCGAGTCGGGGTGCCGGGTTTCGAACCCGGGACCTCAGCGTCCCGAAGGCGCAAAAGCCGTATTCCGACGGACGCCGGTGAACAATCGTGGCTGGTCAGAAGCATTTCGCGTATGTCGGCGAACGACAGCGAATCGGGGCGCGCGCGCCATGAACGCGCCATGACACGCGTGTCAGGGATCATCGAGCGCGCGTTCCGGCGGCGCGTCACAGCGTGTGGATCGTGACGGTGCGCTCGCGGTTGGCGAGAGCCGTGAGATCGACGGGGTCGCCGGTGAGAATCCCTGCTCCGCCGGACTCGATCGCCTCGGCGACGACGATCGCGTCCACCGTGTCCGAACGATCGGTGCGGCCGAGCAGCGAACCCGCGCGTCGGCCGATCGCCTCGTCGATCGGTAGCGAGGCCGAGGCGGCGTTGAGCACGCGATGCACTTCGGCGTCGCGCGGAGTTCCGCGTAACGTCTCGGCGAGGACGACGACGGGCACGCGTACTTCGGCATCGAGCTCGATCGCGCGTCGGACGAACGCGCGAGCGCGGGGGTCGTTGCGCGCCAACGCGATGACGGCGCCGGCGTCGAGGATCAGGCGCGGCGGCGACGGCGGGGGGGCGCGGCGGCGGGCCATTCGCGTCGGACCTCCTCCATCACGGACTCGTCGACTGGGCCCGCCGCCTGGTCGGCCTCCTCGAGGAACGTGATGAGCCGATCGCGTTGCAGCTGGCGGCGCAGCGCTTGGTTCACGTATCCCGACAAACCACGTTGACCCGCTTGCCGACGCGCTTGATCGACGAGCTCGTCATCCAGGGTGAGCGACACCTTCTCCGTCGACATGACCTCATCCTACTCCAAGTAGGAGTTGTGTCCGAAGGCAAAGTCCGAGCGCGGTGCGCCCCGATCGGCCGTACCGATCGGCTCCGCGCGCGTACGGAGCATCCTCGAACCGCGCGTCTCCGGATGCGCCCCCGGGCCTCTCGGCTTCTGATCGGGCAAACTGGGTCCCGAAATGGATGTTCCCGAGGGTGGTCTGGCCGACTCGTCGTACCGCGGCGTGTTTCTGAGCTACCGGCGCGACGACTCGGCCGGCCATGCAGGACGGCTGGCAGACACGCTCGTTCAGCGGTTCGGGTCATCGAGGGTCTTCTTCGACATCGGTAGCATCGAACTCGGCCGTGACTTTCTCGCCGCGACTATCGAGGCGTTGGCGCGATGTTCAGTCGTCCTGGCGCTCATCGGCCCGCGGTGGCTTGATGCGCGGACCGCTGCGGGCACGCGACGCCTCGACGACCCCGACGACTATGTCCGACGCGAGCTCGAGGTCGCGTTCGCTCACGGCGTTCGACTGATTCCAGTACTGCACAGCGGCTGCACGATGCCCGTCGCCGACGACCTACCGCCATCGCTGCGCCCACTCGTGCGTTGCAACGCCTTCGAGCTGATCGACCGGCTGTGGAACGAATCCTCGCAAGTGATCGTCGACGCGCTCGCGGCGTCGATTGCACCCGGCACCCGCGACCACGATCCCGCGCCCGCGTCAACTCGAGCGACAGCCGTCCCTGCCCGCGAAGACGCGTCTAAGTCGACACGTCTAGCCCTCATCCGGCCGGCGCACAACCTGCCCGTACAGCTCACGAGCTTTGTAGGCCGCAATCGCGAGCGTCAGGAGCTACGAGCTCTGGTTGAGAAGGCGCGCGTCGTCACCGTGACAGGACCGGGCGGTGTCGGTAAGACCAGGCTCTCGCTTGAGACAGCCGGGGACCTGCTGGAGGGCACCGTCGAGGGCGTGTGGATCGTGGAGCTCGCGCCGCTCGCGGGCTCGTCGCTCGTCGCGAGCTCGGTGGCGTCGGCGCTCGGCGTCCGAGAACAATCTGGTCGGCCGATTCTGGAGACCCTCATCGACGCGTTGCAAGACCGACGCATCCTCATAGTTCTCGACAACTGCGAGCACGTCATCGAAACGACGGCGAACCTCGCCGATCGACTCGTGCAGGCCTGCCCGAACGTCCACATCCTGGCCACGAGCCGCGAACCCATGGGAATCGGTGGCGAACACGTCTACCGCATCACCTCGCTCTCCGTGCCGCCGGCGGACGCGACTGGCGACGGTATCGAGTTCGGCGACTTCGAAGCCGTCCGGCTGTTTGCCGACCGCGCGCTCCAACAGCGGCCTTCATTTTCGCTCGACACCGATAATGCCGCCGCCATCGCGTCGATATGCAGGCACCTTGACGGTATTCCTCTTGCGATCGAGCTCGCGGCGGCGCGAACGCGATCAATGACGATCGACGAGATCGAGCAACACCTCGACGAACGATTCCGGCTCCTCAGCACTGGCAATCGCACTGCGCTGCCACGACACCAAACCCTACGCGCCCTCGTCGACTGGTCCTACGACCTGCTCGATCACCGCGAACGCGCGTCGCTCTGCCGACTGACCGTCTTTGCCGGCGGGTGGGACCTCGACGCTGCGCGTGCCGTCCTCGCCGATGGCGAACTCATCTCCGAATGGGAGGTCATCGACATCATCGGCGGCCTCGTGGATAAGAGCTTGGTCCAGGCGGAACCGAGGGCCAACATCACCCGCTACCGGCTTCTCGAGACCATCCGCGAATACGCCGCCGCGCACCTCGCGGAGCGCGGCGACAACGTGCTCGACCAAACACGCCTCCGCCATCGCGACCACTACCTTGCACTGTCAGAACGTGCGTCATCGGAGTTCCACGGGCCCGACCAACTCGTATGGCTCGACCGCGTAGCATTCGAACACGACAACGTGCGGGGAGCACTCGCCACCTGTCACACGGACGTATACGGCGCGGACAAAGGCTTGCGGCTCTTCAGCGGGCTCGAACGATACTGGCGATATCGCGGCCACGCGGCTGAGGGGGTCGAGCACGGGAAAACCGCGCTCGGGCATTCGCGACGCTCATCGATTTCAAACCGCATCGCCGCACTGGTCACCCTGTCGGAACTTCAAGTAGAGCTGGGCGACTATGCCCCAAGTGCAGTTGCTGCGACCGCGGCGCTCGACTTGGCTCGCACCCAAGACGACCCTCGCCTGTTGAGCGACGCGATGGGCTCGCTCGGCGGCGTCCTCTTCGGTCAGGGCGAACACGCGAGGGCGCATACCTATCTGTCGAATGCTCTTGAGCTCGTACGCGAGTGTCAAGATTCACGACGCGTCGCCTATCGCCTCAATCAACTTGCCAACGTCGTCGATACACAGGGTGACACCTCGGTCGCGCGACGTCTCTACAAGGAATCACTCGACCTTCGACAAGCCGCGGGTGATCACATTGGCGCGGCCCTCGTGATCAACAACCTCGGGTGTCTCAATCTCGCCGCCGGCGAAATCGACGCAGCCGACGCGCTCTTTCGTCAGGTCGCGATCACGATGAGCCGAAGTAATCAAGTGGGTTTGTCGTCCATGGCATCCGTGAACGTCGGGCTGGTCGCAGTCATGCGCCGGGATACGACGGCTGCGCGGGAGTACCTTGGCGGCGGGATGGACCTGGCAACCCAACACGGCTTGAAGGGCGTTACCGCGTTGGCCTTACTCGGCCACGCTCTCATGGCCACCCTGACGGGCGACTACGCATTCGCCGCATCGCTTCACGGCGCTGCCGATGAGCTATACGAACGCATCGGAGGCTCGCTCGACCCAGAGGACGCCAAACTACGCGCCGCCGACCACGATCATCTGCGCCAGCAGCTTACCGACGACGGCTTCGACACGGCCTACCAGCGAGGGCGAATACTCTCATACGCTGACGCGATCGCCCACGCGCGCGCCGGACGCCCCAGCGTTCCTTCGTCGACATCCGTTTAGATACGATCGCCCGGCGCGCCGGCGCAACTCAACCCGTCGGCAACGTTCCGACAGTCGCAGCGGCCCCGGACGCGGCGGCTCTGGCTGGTGCCTTGAAGAAGATTGCATCCATGTCGCTGACCGGCCGTCCGAACTGGGCACCGTTCGCCGTGAAGGACCCGTAGAACGTGCTCCCGCGGGCACGCAGAGACTGATAATCGCCGAGCACACGCTGCCGGGAGTCGCCGTTGTTCTTCGCTGATGACGCGAAGGCTAGAAGTTTGACGTCAGAGAAGGTGGACCCGTGGTCGATGCTTTGCGCCAGATGTGCGGAGAACACTGGGGACCCACTGGCGTTGAATCCATCAAACGTGTCGTAGAGAACGCCGACGGTACCGTTGCTGGCTACGGCAACCGACGGTAGCGCCGCCTGAACCTGTCCCGTCACGAACCGACGGTATACGACCGTGAGTCCGCCCGAACCATTGCTCGCGAGGCGGGCGATTGCAAGCCGGTTCTTCCCAGTCGAGGGGTCGCGGTACCCGTACACGACGTATACGTTGCCGCTAGTGTTGTCGACACCGACGGCATCCACTCCGCCGAGCAGCGCGTTCACCGTCCCGAACTTCGGGGTCGGCTGACTGCTGTTGGCCTCTGCGACGGTGATCCCAACCGAGCTGCCGTTCAGCGACCAAGTGCTGCCGCTATTGGTGGAACGGTTGAGCGCGTACCGGATATGGACCGAACCGTTGGGGTTTCTGGCAGTGTCGTACTGGTAGAGGACGTACATTGTCCCGTTGCGATGGTCGGGTCCCAGACGGGTCCCCGGGTTCACACAGTTGCACGGACCGGGGTAGCCGATGATTCGCGTCGTCGTCATGTTGGGCGGATTTGCGCCGCGCGAAACCGAGACCCTGAGATCGAAAGGTGACGTAAAGTCGTCGTAGGCGACGAACGCGTCGTCCTGCGTGGATTTGAAGGCATCGCGCGTGACACGCAACCAGGGTTGGTCCGCGTCGTCGACGCCTGGATTGTCCGTCTTCTGGGCCACCCCGTTGACCGTCCTCCACAACCACGATGCCGGGTTACCCGCGTTCGCCGTGGAACCCGTGTACACGTCGCCTCTATTCGAGGCAAAGTTGAGGAACGTTCCCAAAAGTCGGTTCGATCGGTCGAAGTCAACGACCTGGTCGCAGGGGCAACCTGTGCGGGCCACACCCGTCGGAGGGGGAATCGAGTACGCCTTTGTCCAGATTGAGCCGCCGTTGGTTGACCGATAGATCGCGGCGTTGCCGTTCAGCCAGCGGCTGTTGAACGAGCTGATCACGATCTCATTCGGATTCGCACCGTTGAGCGCCAGAGACGGCTCGCCATCGGGCTGGCGGTCCGTGCTCTTAAGGTTCGGGTTCGTGTTCGAGACAACCGTGTCGACCAGCACATAACCGGCTGGCAGCAGTGGGCTTGCGAGCCGATCCCCACGCTCGATCGGTCGGGCGGTCTGCTGTCGGTCGGAAGGCTGGCTACTAATGGCTGGTGGCTGCTCAGCCGGCGGCCCACTGGACGCAGATCCGCCCGATAAGGCACTTCCAGCGGGGATCGCTGCGAGTGCGCCGGTGGTGACGACCACGACGGTGAGCCCGAAACCTCGCTTGAACACGCGATACATCGCGTTCCCCCATGCTTCGTCCCGCTCGCATTGCTTCGGTGTCGACATCAGTCCTCCGTCACCGCAAGCACTTGTTCCGGTGACTTAGTTGCAGAACGCTGCGTGCTTCGATCGAGCACGTCTCATTAGGAGCTGATCCGCGGCCTGCTCTCCGTCGAAGCCGC
This sequence comes from Actinomycetota bacterium, assembly GCA_030774075.1. Classification (GTDB taxonomy): domain Bacteria; phylum Actinomycetota; class Acidimicrobiia; order IMCC26256; family PALSA-610; genus PALSA-610. Next base: position 6,040 of record JALYLU010000063.1, read on the forward strand.
ATGCTCAGTCGGCGATGTGTGTACATGGAAGACAGATGGCGCGTCGATCGACCAACAAACCGTCCTCGGTGGCGGCGGCGGTCCGAACACTTCCGACCCGCACGGCCTACTCCAGTGTCAAGAACCTGTCAACCCTCGACTGTCGAGCACAGCGATGCACGAGCAAAGCGCGCATCATCTTCACCAATGACTTCGAAGTGCATCGCGAAGACGAGGGCGTTCATCGCTGCGTTGCCGTCTGTTTTCGATGGTCTTTGAGCGGCGAAGCCTCCTTTCGTTTCGCCTCATGTTCGACGACCGAACTACGGCAACCCTGAACCAGAGCTGCGAGCCGCAACACCGTGAGGCTCGCATGCTTGTTTTGCGATCACACACGGCGGTCCCAGCCGACCCAAGACCTGCTTCGAACCGAAAGAAGTCCGCCGAGATCAACTGCCGTCGGCACTGTTGCATTGAGCCGGCGCGGCGTCTCCTGGGGTGGGGCAGAATCCGAAATAGGCGATTCGCTCCGACCGAGATGGGCGCCCTGACCGATTCGCACACCCCAATCCGTGTCGCACATCTGCGTTTGTCTGCAACGAAGCAAGGCGAAGGAGCTGCTGGACAGCCTCGAACAACTCCTGCGCGAGCTCGACGATTCGGACTGGCACGCGTATGTCTCGTCCGGTGATCATCAGACACAGATCACCGTTACCTGGGAGCGGCCGCGTCGCTCTTGAACGGGCGGTCGAGTGGCGCGCGTTCGTCGACTCAGCGGACGCGCCGCGGGTCTGTTAATGCGTGCGCGTCGGTCGCTTGCTATAGCTCAATCCCGACGTCTTGAGGGCGTTCGGCCGAATGATCGCGCCCGGGTCGTTGCCAGTCGGTCGCGAGGGTCTTGCCGGCGGATTGTTCGAATGCGCGTCGGATTGCGTCGCGGACGAGGTCGGAGTCGATGCTTGTGTGGGTTTCGTGGTCGGGTTCGGCTGAGACGGTGTAGAGCCGGTTTTGTTGTCGGCCGCGCGAGAGGGCGGTGTAGGCGGCTCGACGACGCGCAAACCGGTGTTGAGCTGCGTGTTCACGAGTCGGGGTGCCGGGATTCGAACCCGGGACCTCAGCGTCCCGAACGCTGCGCGCTAACCAAGCTGCGCTACACCCCGTATAGAACGCGGGAGCCTAGCCGTCGGAGGCTTGACGAATCGCCGCCAAAACGAGCGCCGCAAGTTCCGGGCGGCACACCAACAGGTCGGGCAGGTAGGGATCGGGCCGGTTGTACACGAGCGGTGATCCGTCGAGACGCGAGCAATGGCAGCCGGCCGCGGCCGCGACGCCGACCGGCGCCGCCGAATCCCACTCGTACTGACCGCCCGAATGCGCGTACACGTCGGCGTGACCCTGCACGACGGCCATGGTCTTCGCGCCGGCCGAGCCAAGAGGGACGAGCTCGGCGTCGAGCTCCTCTGCGAGGTACTCCGCGACTTTCGGCGGACGCGTGCGCGACACGAGCAGTCGCAACTTCCCGACGTGCTCGGGCGGGAGGTTCGGCGGTGGCGAAGTCGCCATGACCACGTCGTCCTGGGCGGGCAGCGCGACGGCACATGCGTGCGGAGTCCCGTTCAGCACCAGGGCGATGTGCACCGCCCAATCGGTGCGGCCGGCCTCACCGAACTCGCGGGTGCCGTCGAGCGGATCGACGATCCACACCCGTTCGCGCTCCAGGCGAATCGGATCGTCTTTTGATTCCTCCGACAACACCGCGTCGTCGGGTCGGGCCTCGGCGAGACGAAGAAGGATCAGCTCGTTGCTCTCTCGGTCGCCATCCTCCTTGCTCGCTCCTTCGGCGCGCCGCCGTACGAGCAACCGGCCGGCCTCGCGTGCGACCTGAGTGGCCAGCTCGTGATCGTCCATGGCGGCCGTCAACTCGCGGTGGGGAGCAGCTGCTTCGCGGCGCGGCGCAGGACACCCGCGTCCACGGGCTTGACGAGCATGAGGTCGACGTCGGCGCGCCGGCCGATGAACTCGTCGGCTTCGCGGTCGAGCAGCAACAAGATGTTGGCGCGGTCGAGGCGGCCGCCGGACTCTTCGAGCCGGAGGTCGATCGCGACGGCGACTCCTCCCATGTTCCCGATCTGCATGTCGAGGACGACGAGGTCGGGGTCGACCTCGGCAAACGTGTCGCGCACGTCCTGGCCTCTGGTCACCTCTACCACGTTCTGCCCGCGCCCCATGAACGCGGCCCGCACCTGGTCGCGCACCCATTTGGCGTCGGCCGCGACGAGGATCGTGATCATCGGGCGGGGACCTTATCGAACAGGAACTCGCCGACCTCGTGCAATGTGGCGAAGTCGTGGACGTCGTGGGCCAGGTACGGAACGTAGGCCAACGCCGTGTCCCGGCCGATGCGGGCGCGCAATGCCTCGATGTGCTCGCGTTCGAGTGTGGCGATCTCGCGGAAGTCGGCGAGATTGTCGTAGAGGGCGGCGAGTCGGCCGGCTGCTTCGCCGGGGCGCGCTTGCGCAGGTGAATGGCGAAGTGCCTCGGCCGCGGCGCGCAGCCCGGTCGGCGCTTCGTCGCCGAACGACGGATGCACCCGGTTGACGATCAGCGCTTGGACCGATTGACCGGCCTCGGCCAGGCGTTGTGCAAAGAAGGTCGCGTCTTGCATGGCGTCGCGTCGGGGCGAGCAGACGAGCACGAACGCGGTATCGGGGTCGGCAAGGAGGTCGCCGACGACCTGGGCACGCATCCGAAAGCCTTCTTCCATCCCTTCGAAGGCGCGGAAGAACGCGACGACGTCCTCGATCACCTCGGAGCCGACCACGCGAGCGACGGTGCGCAGGAACGTTTGTACGGCGACGCTCGCAACCCGCAGGTACGCGCGCGTCGGCATCATCAACAGCCGGAACACGCGGTTGTCGAGCAGACGCGTGAGCCGCTGGGGCGCGTCGAGGAAGTCGAGCGCATGGCGGGTGGGCGGTGTGTCGACGACGATGAGATCGAAGTCGCCCTCGTCGTGCAGCTGGTGCAACTTCTCCATCGCCATGTACTCCTGGGTGCCGCCGAGCGCACCGGAGACGTTGCGATAGAAGGTGTTGTCGAGGATCCGTTTCGCCTGCTCGGGTGACGCCGCGTTCCGTGCGACGAGCAGATCGAACGTCGACTTCGTGTCGAGCATCATTGCCGACAGGCGTCCATCTCCAAGAACGGCGTCGTTGCCGCTCCCGATGTCCGCCCAGAGCTTGTGGTCGATCTCGGTTGGATCGTTGGTGAGGTGCTCGATGCCCAGCGCGTCGGCGAGGCGGCGGGCAGGATCGATCGTCACGACGCACGCGTTGTGTCCCCGCCGCGCGCTTTCGAGTGCGAGCACGGCGGCAGCTGTGGTCTTGCCCACACCGCCCGTGCCACAACAGATGACGACACGGCGGTCATCGACGAGGTCCTCGATCCGCATCGTCACAACAGCTCGATTCCGCGCGCGAACGCGTTGGCGAGCGTGTCGAGCTGGGGACGCGTGATGTCGGGGTTGAAAACGAACGGCAGCTCGATCTGCGGCAACGGCAGACGCTCGCGGAGTCGCTGGATCTGCTCGTGTTGGAGGGCTCGGCGCTCCTCGAGGAACGCAGCCGCGTGCGCGAGGTCATCGGCTTCCCGTTGGGAGACGAAGCGATCACATGCGCGTGCATCGTCGAGAATCGCCGTCGCGTTCGCAGACACTGCGACCGGGAGAGGCGCGAAGCAGCCGTTGATCACAACCGGTCCAAGCGCCACCCCGGCGCGATCTTCGATCGCGAATGCGGTGTCGATGACCTCGCTCACCGGCGTCTCCTCGGCCAGTGTCACGAGCATCACCTGACAGCGCTTGGGATCGGAGATGAGGCGCACGACGTCCTGCGCCTGTTTGCGGATCGGGCCGACTCGGACTGCGTCGAGCAGACCGCGGGCCGACAACAGGAATGTGACCGCGTGCCCGGCCGCCGGGGCGTCGACGATCACCAGGTCGGCCGAGCGCGATTCCTCGATCGACTTCACCTTGCCGAGCACGAGGATGTCCTTCATGCCAGGAACGGCGGTGGCGACCACGTCGAGCGCACCCGACGTGGCGAGCCGCTTGGAGATGCGCTTCATGCCGTGCGTCACGAGATAGTCGACGAGCGCGGCGTCGGGGGTCAGGAACCGGGCCCGTACCCGCGTTTCCAGATCGATCTCTTCGTATCCGAGGGCCGGGGCACCGAACATCGCCGGGAGGCCCGACTTCCCCTCGACCTCGATGATGAGCACCGACCGACCGGCGCGGGCGGCCGTGACCGCGAGAGCGGCGGTGACCGTGGTCTTGCCGACGCCTCCCTTGCCGGCGACGATCACGACGCGGGAGGTAGAGGAGAATTCGGCTACCTCCATTGCTCCATCGTACGAGGCGCGTGCTACGACTGACCGGTGCGGTGGCGTGGGTTACTCGTGGGAACGGGCGGCTGCGCGCTGCTCGCAGCCTCGTTCGGCGCGGTCGCCGTCGCGCAGAACGTGAGCGACGGCCGCATCGATGTCGTACAGGTCAACGGCCTGATCGATCCGGCCAATGCCGCACTCATTCGCTCGTCGCTTCGCGACGCAGAGCGCGTGCATTCCGCGGTCGTCGTCTTCCAGATGGACGCCTCGGGCGCGGTGGACGTCGATGTGAACGCGTTGCTGAACGACGTTACCCACGCGAGCGTGGCGGTCACGGTGTGGGTCGGACCGTCCGGTGGCGGCGCGCGCGGCGCGGCCGCGCTGCTCGCGCGCTCGGCCGACTTCGCCGCCGTCGCGCCAGGCGCACACCTCGGACCGGTCGATCCCATCCGCTTCGATGACACCTCGTTCACGGTGGCCGCGCCGTTGAAAGACGTGACGGCCAAGGCTGCTACCTTGCTCGAGTTCATCGGACTCCTCGACGGCCGGACCTTCGAGACCGCCGCCGGTCCCGTGAAGCCCTCGACGATCAAGGTCGTCGAGCTCAACGGCCGCCAGGTGCGGGAGCCCAAGGGCGAGGTCCACTTCCGCAAGCTCGGGCTCGGCGCGCAGGTCGCGCACACGCTGGACGCACCCTGGGTTGCGTATTTCCTGTTCGTTGCCGGGCTGGCGTTGATCGTTTTCGAGTTCTTCTCGATCGGCGTGGGCGTGGCCGGATTCGTCGGCGGGATGACGCTGATCGGTGCTTGCTTCGGATTCTCACACCTGCCGGTCGCGCCATGGGCGGTCGCGCTGTTGGTGGTCGGCGTGTTGGGCCTGGCTGTCGACGTGCAAGCCGGCACCCTCGGTCCGTGGACCTTCATCGGCGCGGGCTTGCTCGTCGCGGGGTCGGTCTGGCTCTTCGGCGGATCGTCGCGCCTCGATCCCGCGTGGTGGGTGCTCGTGCTCGTGATCGGCGGCACGGTGGTTTTCATGCTCTCGGGCATGACCGCGATGGTGCGGTCGCGCTTCTCCACGCCAACGATCGGACGCGACGACCTCGTCGGCGAGATGGGACTCGCGGAGGCCGACGTCGATCCCGACGGCGTCGTGAGGATTCGCGACGCGCTGTGGCGCGCTCGCACCAACCGCGCCACGCCGATCCGCACCGGAGACCGGGTACGGGTCGTGTCGGTCGAGGGCATAGTGCTGGAGGTCGAGCCGGAAACCGGAGGAGCTCGCGATCACCGCGAGCGGCGCCGCGGCTCCTGACCAGCCCGTTTGTCCGGACCGCCCGCCAGGGATACGTTCCGCGTCGTCGAGGTGCCGCGGGGGATGGAGTAGGGCTTGGCGCTGAGCATCGTTCATGAAACCTGGCATCTCCGGGCCTCGTGCCGAGGCCCCGAGTCGACGTTGTTCTTTCCGCCTTCGGTCGCCGAACGACGGGACGCGCGAGAAGCACGCGAGGCGAAGGCCAAGACGATCTGCGCGGAGTGCATCGTGCGACAGGAGTGCCTCGAGTTCGCGCTGCGCGTGCACGAGCCGCACGGCATCTGGGGCGGCCTGACCGAAGCCGAGCGTCGCCGCCTCCTCCCCGACCCCTGAACGCGCACGCTGCACGCCCGCCGCTCAGCACGCGTCGCCTGCGAGTTCCGCGCAAGACATACGCGCGATCGTCTTGCTAGCGCCCGCGCTAGCAGCGGCGCTATCGCCCGCGCTAGCCACGGTGCTAGCAGGCGGTTCTCGCGTATGTGTCTCACGGCGGAGTTAGGTTCCGGAAATGGCTCGCGATCCACGACCTGCCGTGGTTTTCTTGCGGATGTCGCCCCAACTGCGCGAAGGATTGCGCAACGCGGCCGCCGACGCGGGTTGTTCCTTGAATTCCTTCTCGGTTCAGGTTCTGGCCGCGGCGGCGGGCGATCCCGTTCGGTTTCGCGTGTCGGGCTCGCACGAGGAGTCCGAGGCTCCCGACGTCGATGAGCTCGAGCGCGACGCTCTCGGGTATCCGTTGCGCTGGAAAGAGCGTTGGGCGCACTCCGGCGCTCGCAACGAGTTCATTGGCACGATGGGTACTGAGTTGGGCTCGAAGGAGATGGTCGCGCTCGTCAAGCGGCTCGACGCGGAGGACCCCGGATACTTCGTCGAGTGGCAGCGACTCAGGATGGCTGAGCGCGAGGTCCAGGAATCCGGAGATCGCCGCGGCGCCGCGTAATTCCTTCGGCGTCCATGCGGTTGACGATAGGCAGGATGTATTTGCGCGACGTTCTCAATAGGTCGCGCACGTCGGCAATCGAGATCGACTGTCGTTGCACGACCATGCGCCCGATCCGCTCGCGCGCGTCGTCGAGCGCGCTCGTGGCGAAGACAATGCCGTCGAGCTCGACGACGGCCCCCGCTCGCGCGAGCGCGCGCACGAGCGAGAGCGATACGCCGACGTCGGCGGGCGTCGGCGGTGCGTGGGGCGACGCGACGAGCGCGTCGAGGAGCTTGCGCGCCGCGGGATCCTCGAGGACTCCGGCCTGGCGCGCATCCCGAACGATGTCGCGCTCGATCACCAACGCCGGATCGCCGGCGAGTGCCGCGCGGAGCCGCGCGG
>JALYLU010000064.1 GCA_030774075.1 Actinomycetota bacterium
CTTAGCCCGGATCCACCGACGCGCTTGTGCGGTGAGGTGCGCGTATCCGCGAAGAGTGCCCTCTGAACAGGGATGATGACGGTTACCAAGCCAACATCGTCCCGGTTCAGGAGGGCATCTTCTCGATGCGATCTTCGCACAGTCTCGACCGCGTCGGCGTGATGTTCGACGACGAACATGCCGTCGCCGATGCGGGGCTCGTGTTGCCGGCCACGTTGGCGCAGCATCTCGAGTTGCGGGAGCTGATCGACGAGACTGTCGTTCTGGGCGACGCGGCGGGACGCGCGAATGTGGGGCACAAGGCGATGACGTTGATTCATTCGGCGTTGTCGGGTGGTGACTGCATCGACGACGCCGACGCGCTGCGCGCTGGTGACACCGAGATTGTGTTGGGTCACGGTGTGTTGGCCCCGTCAACGCTGGGCACGTTCTTGCGCAGCTTCACCTGGGGGCATGCCCGCCAGCTCGACCGGGCCAGCGGCGAGCTGCTCGCCCGGGCCTGGGCCGCGGGTGCGGGACCGGGCGACGAACCCGTCACCGTTGATGTCGATTCGACGATCTGCGAGACCTACGGGCTCGCCAAACAAGGCGGCGTGTTCGGTCATACGCATGTGCGCGGCTATCACCCGCTCGTCGCGTCGGTTGCCGGCACCGGCGATGTCGTGCATTGTCGGTTGCGGGGCGGCAACGCCAACTCCGGACGGGGCGCCAAGAGTTTCTTGACCGAGACGTTCAACCGACTTCGCGCCGCGGGCGCGTCCGGACGGGTCACGCTGCGCGCCGATTCGGGGTTCTACAGCCACAACGTCGTCGATGCGTGCCGCGACGCCGACGTGCGATTCTCGGTCACGGTGAAGCTCTCCCCGGCGTTACACAACACGATCGCGGCGATTCCCGCCGATGCGTGGACGCCGATCCCGTACTTCCTTGACGGCGCGGATGTCGCCGAGACGACCTACCGGGCGTTCGGCAAACACCAGCCTGAGTTGCGGCTCATCGTGCGGCGCGTACGCCCCACCCCCGGCACCCAACTCGCATTGTTCGTCGAGTTCACCTATCACGCGTTCATCACCGACCGCACCGGCTCCACCCTCGCACTCGAAACCGATCACCGCCGCCACGCCGACATCGAAAACACGATCCGCGACCTGAAATACGGTCTCGGACTCAACCACCTCCCGTCCGGTCGTTTCGGCGCCAACGCGGCGTGGCTCGCCCTCAACGTGATCGCGCACAACCTGTCGCGCTGGGTCGGACGCATCGGTCTTGGCGAGCCGCTCATCACCCACAAGACCCTGCGACGCCGCTACTTCCGACTGTCCGGCCGGATCACCCGCTCCGCTCGCCGCGCAACGCTGCACCTTCCCGAACGATGGCCCTGGGCGGACGCGTTCAACACCGCGCTCACGAACCTCCGCGCCGTCGTCCTCATCACCTGACCGACTTCGCACACGCGAACCGCGCATCGACCGGTCGTCGCTCACCACAACGCGGGCAAACGCCGTCATACACATGAACGCGCGAACACATCACCAGCACGAGAGCACCGCGCACCCCGACCAAACCCACAGCCGACCAGCCCAGCGACCCGCCACACCGAATCAGCCCACGCCACCGTCCGATCGGTGGATCCGGGCTTAGTAGTTCCCGGCGCGGATCAGGTAGCCGTAGTAGTTGCCAGTTATGGGGCGAAGCGGATCGCCCGTGTAGCCGTAGGACGGGTTCGCGTTGTTGTAGGCGGCGGCGTCGGCGACGATCTTGGTGACGATCTGCGCAGGAGTGAGGCCCGCGCAGGGGCCGGCTGCGATGCACAAGGCGACCGTTCCGGCGACGACTGGTGACGCGAAGCTGGTCCCGGATCCGAAGCCGTAACACTCGGTCGGGTTCGGGTTCGCGGCCGTGGCGCACCCGGAGAGCAGGTACGTGGAGGTCACGCAGACTCCCGGGGCTGCGACCACGTGTGCTTGGTCGGCCGGATCCGCGGCGTAGTTGCTGAACTTCGCGACGAGATCGTCCCGATACGTGCTGTGGGGTGCGCCTCCGCGCACATCCACGGTGCAGGCGACTGGTGAACCAATCGCTCCGGGCTGCCCGTCGGTGTCGGTGATCGCCGTCGCGGTGAGAACCTCGTCGAACGACGCCGGAGCGGTCCGAGCGAAGTTCTTGCTCTCGTTGCCGGCGCTCGCGACGTAGGTCACCCCGGCTCCAACCGAAGCACAGATCGCCCGATGCCAGGCGTCCTTCGTTCCGGTCGCACAGCTCAAACTGTTGTCCGGGTTCGGGCCGCCCAGGCTCATGTTGGCGACACTGATGTCGTTGCTCGGGTCGCCGTCGAGTCGGGTCGCGGTGACCGCGTCGATCCCACAGATTACTTCCGCCGTCGAACCACGGCCGTTGGGATGCAGGGCCTGCACGGAGAAGAGCCGCGCATCGGGCGCGACCCCGACGATGCCAATGCCGTTGTCCCTGGCGCCGATCCATCCGGCCACCATCGTCCCGTGGGCCGCACCCGCGGGCGGATGGATTGGGTCGTCGCCGGTGCAGCTCACACCTCCGGACACGTTTAGGTCCGGATGGCTCGAGTCGATGCCCTCATCGATCACGGCGACGTTCACATTCACGCTGCCCTGATGATCACCGGAGACGGTGCTGCTCAGATCACCGTCGACCCGGTCGACCGAGTGGGTGAGGATTTGCACGGAGTCCGCCGAGAACTGCACGTCTGGCTGCACCGAGAAGACGTCACTGTTTGCCTGGAGGTCGGTAAGGCGATCCGACGGCATCGCGATGGAAAAGCCCCGTAGCGCGTAACGAAACACATGCGAGACGCTGCCCTTCTCGCGCCTCGCCAACGCGGCGGCGACCGCACCCGGATCCCCCATGCCGTCCTTCAACACGACGACGTAGGACTGGACTGATGCCGACGTCGACGCGGCCGACGCCCCGCCGGCCAGCCCCGCCGGCGCGATCCCGAGCACCAACGCGACCACAAACGCTCGAGTACGCATGAGGCACCTCCCGCCCTCACCTCGAAACAGCCTTCCACACCGAGCCCAAAAATGCGAAAGATCGCCAGATTCGCGATCACGCTCTGACCGACCGACGCGGGCGGACGCGTCGCGACCAGCGCGCGACCTTCGACCGACGAAAAGAGTTGGTTGCCTCGGAGCTGCTCGGGGACCTTCTCGCCCCTCCGACCCGTCGCACCTAAATCACGTCGGTCGACCGATTGTCGCGGTCGGCGACCAAGCGCAGATACGCCAGTCGTCGTTCTCGAACGTGGGCCCGCCGATTTGAACCCCCACGCGCGGTGTCCGGGGTGTGCGCGGTCACACATCACGATCAATCCCGCGGCGCTCGCGCCCGCCGTCCAGCCCGCCGCATAGCGGCAGTCCGCGAAAAGTCCGCCGGACGCCGAAAAACTGCGAGGAACGTCGCGAACTACCGATCAGTGTTTTCGCAGGTCACGAGCGAAGTTGCCGCGACGGAGCAGGTCACAAAGGCCGCGTGTCTACGTTCGCAACGCAGAAGTCGTGGGTTTCAAGTCCTGTCACCTCCACCGCAAGCCGAAGTTCACGGGTTCATTCGGTGCTGCCGGGAAACGCCATTGCTGATTGCGGTCGATGGCGCGGACGTGGCGCGTGTGGCCAGACGCTGCGCTGGGTTTCCGCAGGTAGCCAGAATCGAACCTGTCAGTTTCGCCGCGCAATCCGCAGCCCTCAGCAGAGCCTGGCCGTGTCCCAGAGCAGATGACCGGACCCCGGTTGTGGTCCATATCAGTTACAGCCGAACAGGGTCCGGTCATACGGGTTGACCGGTGTCAGTAGCGAGGACCAGAGTTTGTGGCAAAGGAGAATGCCATGGGCCAGGAAGATGCCTCGTTCTCAGTTGGTAGTGAGCGCTACTCGATCGACACGCTCGTCGACATCGCGCAACATGTTCTGTCGCGTCTCGCGACCAACGATTGGAACACCGACATCGACTCTGAACTCAGCAAGCTCGTGGCGAGCGCGGACGATCTTGCGCCCGTGGAGCTTGGCGCGCGTTTGCTGCACACGCTCGCGAGCGACGAACGCATCTGGGTCGATGTTGCGACACCGACGATCCGTTCGTTGCTGGTGCAGCCGACCATGAGCGTGCCTGACGTCGTCGGCATCGTCGGTGTGTGGGGTCCCGTATATGCCGTGAGCGCGAAGACTGGCTGGGCCTTGGACGATGCCGCGATGGCGCTCGCGTACCGTCCGCTTGCTCAGGCGGTGCCGAGCGATGAACTGGCGAGCGTTGACCTTCCGGACCTCAACCCTTCTTCTGGCGACAGGTCGGTCGGCCGGGAGCGTGAAAGCGAGGCGCAGGTCGGGGGCGTGCGAGGCGTGTTGCGTCGGATCTTCGCCGGCGGAGGAGCGCGAGGTGAGGCGGAGCACGCCGGTGGTGGGGAGCCGGAGGCCGAAGTCCGCGGCGATGGTGGTGGGTCGCCGCCCACGGTCGCGATGTCTCGCTTTCTGCGAACCGAGCTTCCCGAGCGCGCACCGGTTGACGCTTCCGTCAGTCTGCTCGTGCGGGTGGCGATGCAACCGGGCGACAGCTCGGGATCGGTCGACATCGACCTGGTCGACATCCCGCCGGAGGGTGCCAACCTGCACATCGTCGTGAGCGCTCCGGGGCTCCAATCGCTCGACCAGCTCGAACAGGATCTGCTCGTTCCGCCCGACGAGGACTCCGCCCCGGTGCGATTCGGGCTTCGCACCAAGACGATCGGATTACAGACAGTCCACGTGACGGCGTGGCGAGGCGGTTCGTTCGTTGGTGAGATCGAGCTGCAGATCTCGGTGGAGGCCAACGTCGGCGTCGAAGAGGGAAAGCCGCGTGAGGTTGCGATCGGCATGACGTCGGACCCCGGTGAGGTCACGTTGCAGGTTCGCTACGATCCGACCGCGCGCGAATACATGTTCCAGTTATTGAGCAACGACCGCCTGTTCGTTCCGATCACGGAGCGGCTCTCGGGCCCGCCCGACGACGACGTCGACGCGCTCGCCCGTAATCTCAGCGACTTCGCGGCGAAGCGCACGATGATGGATCCGACCGTGGCGCAGAGTTGGATGCGCGAGGCCGGCGTCGGACTGTGGAGCACGCTGGTGCCCGAGGCGATTCAGGAACAGTTTTGGGAACTGCGAGACAGCGTGACCGCCTTCACGATTGCGTCCGACAAGGACGTCGTACCGTGGGAGTTGCTGTATCCGCTTGCCGAGGGCAAGGACGAGGGATTCCTCGTCGATCAGTTCCCGGTCATGCGACGCGTCTACGCACAACGGCGAGTACACGCGCTCGCGCTTGGCGGCGCGAAGTACGTCGTTCCGCCGAATTCGCCGGCCGACGCGATGGATGAGGTCGCTGCCGTACAGCGCCGATTCGGCACTGCGGCGAATGCGGCTGACGTCATCTCATCGCTCGGCCCACTGATCGAGGTCCTGAACGCGGCCGATTTCGGCGTGCTGCACTTCGCGTGCCACAACAGCTTCGACGTGGCGCACGGCGGCTCGTCGGTGAAGATGGACGGCGGCGCGTTCGAACCCTTGCGGTTGAACTCGGCTGTCGTGCAACACAGCTTCGCGGCTCGGTCACCACTCGTGTTCTTCAACGCGTGCCGGAGTGACGGGGAAGTGCTTGAGTACACGAGGCTCTCCGGATGGGCGAGCAAGTTCATGGCGGCCGGCGTCGGCGCCTTCGTCGGCACGCTGTGGTCGGTCCGCAGCAGCAGCGCCGTAGTCTTCGCCGACAACTTCTACGGCGCGTTCGTCGAAGACCGCAATCTGCTCGGCCAAGCGGCGAAGAAGGCACGCGCCGCGATCAAGACGCCCGACGATCCAACCTGGCTTGCCTACACGATCTACGGCGACCCGAACGCGACCGTGCTGGAGGGCGTCTCATGACTGAACCCGTGCTCGTGATTCACGGTGTCGGCAATCGCGACGAGGCTGCCTTCAACAGCCGCGTCGCAAAACTGCAAGACGCGACGGGGAACACCTGGAACATGGTGCCGGTCTACTGGGGTGATCTCGCCGCGCACGAGGAGCTCGTGGCACAGACGGTCCCGCGGATCGACGGCATCCGTGCGCCCGCCGATATCGGCGTTCCCGATACCGCGGGTGCGCTGCTCTTCGGCGCAACGGCCGCGCCACTCGACGGCGTCGTGCGGGAGTCCGTTGCCGATTCGCACCAGCAGATCGACGCGGTCCTGCGGGGTGCTCGTGCCGCCGGCGGCGCGGAGGTGCGCGACGGTGATAGAGAAACGCCGATCCCTCAGGACCTCGAGGCCGCCGTGCGAGACGAGTGGCCGCAGCTGACCTGGCTCCGTCACGTCACCGACCCAGAGGCCCTCGAACGGATCGGAAACTTCCTCGCGCCGCCACTCTCGGAAGCCGTGGCTGACACGAGCGGCCAAGTCGCGACCCGCGACGGTGCGACCACCGAGGTTCGGCTGTCGTGGCCCGACGTCGGGGGGTTCGCCAAACGAAGGCTCCACGAACTCGACGAACTGGTCGGTTCCCTCATCCGCGACAGTGCTGGGCGATTGAACGAGTTCATGCGAAGCGGGCTCGGTCCGCCGATGACTAAGTTCTTCGGTGACGTACTCGTGTACCAACGCCACCGCGATGTAATCCACCAGCGTGTACGCGACAAAGTCGCCGCCCTGAACGATCCCGAGCTCGGCACCGAGAAGCATCCGGTACTCGTCACCGGCCACAGCCTCGGTGGCGTCATCGCTTTCGACCTAGCTGTCCTGCCGGACACGCCGCTCTGGACACGGTCGCTCGTCACGTTCGGTAGCCAAGCCCCGTTCTTTCACGTCTGCGATCCCCGCGAAAGGCTCGCCCCGTTCGGTCTCGGTCAGCACGTGAAGCTTCCGAAGTCCGTTGGTCGATGGACGAACTTGTGGGAGTCGCTCGACGTGGTGGCATTCATCGCGGCGAACGTGTTCGTGCTCGACGACGGCTCGGCTCCCGAAGACATCGAGGTGCCGCACCTTGCATCATCGGGTGTGTGGACCCACTCCGTCTACTGGGAGACTCCCGAACTCTTCGCCGCGCTGAACAACGCGTTCGCCTGAACAACGCCAACGTTCGTCCCGCATGAAGCAGGTGGTCAAGTACGATTACGCCGCGAAGCAGGCTACATAGAAGGGTCCGTACGCCTAGTAGGTGCTGACAGGGAAGCGAACGGTGGCCACTCCGATCATCTCCGCGACCGGCGCAGAACGCACGACGGTCACCGTCTACGAGGACGCAACGATCCAGTTCAGCCGAGGCGGTTTCTTTGCCCAACTCCGACAACGAGGCTCAGCGACCTCGATCGCTGTCCGCGACGTGAGCAAGGTGTGCCTCGAGGAGCCACGGTTCGGCAAGCGCGGGTGGATTCAGTTCGCTCGCCACGGTGAAGACTGCGGCAGTTTCATTTCGAACAATACGAACCCATACGCGTGTTACCTCACGGGAGGCGACTATGACGCGTTCGCCGCGCTCAAGGATCGCGTCGACAGGATGATCGGTAACTTTGCGCATCCACGCCTGTTGTTGCTGACGAGCTCCCCGCGCGATCAACAACAGCTCGGAACTGATGTCGAAGCGCGCGAAGTCTTTGCTGAGATGCAGCGCGTCGACGTCAATCGGGCCATTGATGTCGATCTTCGCCCGGCAGTGCGCGCTGAGGACCTGCTGAACGATCTCCTCCAGCTCAGTCCGACAGGGCTCCATTTCTCGGGCCACGGCATTGTTGAGGGAATCGTCGCCGAGGATGACAACCGTCGCGCGGTGCTCGTTGGTGCCGAGGCGCTCCTACGCCTGTGTGCGCTTGAAGAGGTGAGCAAGTTCCTCAAGATCCTGGTGTTGAATGCATGCCTGACTGGTCAACAGGCTCAGCTCCTTGCCAGCCTGGTTCCGACCGTGATCGGCACTACCGAATCCGTCAACGACGACGCGGCGATTGCCTTCGCTCGGGGTCTCTACAACGCGCTCGGCCGAGGACAGAGCGTCGAAAATGCCTTCAACGCCGCGACGGCGCAAACGTCAGCGATCAGCGGCGACGCCGAGGCGCGAAAGTACGTGCTGTGGAGGCGAGCCGACGTGGACGGGGATCAGGTGTTCTTGCTGCCGGAGGCCTTTCGGAATGTCGGCTAACTACTTCGACCTGAAGAATCGGTTGGAGTGATGGTGCGCGTGGCGGGCGGTTCCGCGGAACCGTGTTCGCGGGTCGGGTTTCGGGTTGTTCATGTGGTGAGCCCGGCGATCTTCACGAGATTGTGGGCGAAGATGCCGTGGCCGCACCATGTTCGGGTGCCGTCGATGCCGTCTTGGCGGGTGCGGGCGAGGCCGAAGTCGCGTTTGGCGCAGCTGATGCGTCCTTCGCAGCCGGTGCGCCAGCGGACCATCTTCTTGAACGCGCGGCGCTGCTCGACGGTTCGCCGCGCGGCGTTGGGTTTGCCTTTGCGTGGTAGCGCGACGTAGCGCACACCGATGTCGTGGAGGTCTTCTTCGACTCGTTGTTCGCCGTATCCGCGGTGCCGCGCTCGATACGGGAGATCTGGGAGTTGCTCGTAGCGGCCAGGTCGGGGAGCTCTCGTTGGCTGAGGCCCTCGTCCATACGGCACTTGATGACCAGCGAGGCGAATTTCTCGCAGATATCGGTCGGCCTAGCCTTGGCCGATGCTCCCTGAGACCGACGTGGCCCGTGTCCGTCGGTGGGTCGATGCGCGCAATGATCGTCTGCCCGAGCGGTCCCGGGGCCAGATCCGCTACGAGCTCGATCGGACGTCATGGCGGACCGCGCCCTGTCGATGTGGGACGCATCGAACGGCAAGTTCCCGATCGTCCGCTTCCACTACGCGAAGGCCCGCCGGCCAACGGGAGTCGTGGGTTACCTTCCATCAGCCCACGCGAAGAGACGCGGCAGAACCGCTCGACCAAAGCGTCAAGGCTCGTCGCACGCGCCCTCTTTTCAGGACCGGGGGACGGGTCGCTGGGTCGAGTGGATCGCTTAGTTGGTCGCCGCGAGCACCTCGTAGCGAACGGCGACCCCAAGGGCGACTCGAGGATTTCTCCTGCCAATGCGACGAGCGAGTCGCCGAGCGGACTGTCCTCTCGCCAGACCGAACCCGAGTCGGTACTCTTCGCCCCGGTCGGCGGTTGGGCGACGACTCGGGGGTGACTGTGGGGAGTCCGACGAGCATCGCCCGCCGCGAGATCGTCGGGCCGGCTCTGTGTCTCGCGTTCGCGATCGTCGTGGCTGTGGCGTTGTTGCGCGTCACGTTCTGCGGGGAGCAGTCGCTCGTCCTTCACGGCGGCTCCCTGCTGCTTCGTTGGGTGCGCGCCGCCGTCGCGCTGACGGCCGTCGCCGTAGCCGTCTACCGAGCACTGCACCACCCTGCCGCGGTGCGGTGGCTGACTGCACTCGCCGTCGTTGCCGTCGTCATCTCCCTGTTCGTCGCGTGGCGGGCCCGGTGGCTTATCGGTGCGTGGTGGCTTCTCGCGATCGCGAGTGCCGTGGCGCTCACCGCCGTCGCGACGTCGTTCGCGCCCCGACTCCTTCGCACGGTGACAGTGCTATTCGTTCTCGGCCTTACGCTGCTGCTGACGGTCATCGGACGGCATGAGACACGACAGGATCAGCTCGCCGACGCGCGCGTGACCGCCACCTCGATTGACGGCGACCTGGCGCGAGCGGCCGCGGTGGTCAGTACCCCCAAGGCGGCGCGCGACGCCCTCCGCGACGCGTCGAGCGCGCTCAAGGACGCCATCGAAGCACCTGGCGTAGGCTCCGCGGCTGGCAGCGATGTGGGCTCCTCTTTGGCTGTGATTGTCGCCGCCGCGTCCGCGGTAGCAACCGCAGAGAACATTGACCCCTCGACAGTCGACAACGCGACGAAGGCGTTGGAACAACTCACGATCGCCGTAGAAAACGCGACGCCGGCGACGCGAACCGCCCGCATCGTCGCGGCCGCGAAAAAGACGGTCGACGCCGTTGGTGCCGTCCCGGCCGCGATCGCCACTGTGGCGCTCGAGGTGACGGCGCAGAACGAGGTCTCGGTGCTTTGCCGCACGGCCGATGGCACCCTGATTCCTTCCGACCCGCCCGCGACAGCGAGCGATTCGGCACAACCCGAATCCTGCCGCCGCCCGACCCCGAAGCCGACGGAAGAGAGCAGCAAGCCGACGGCCTCGTCGTCCACGGACGAATGCAGGATCAATGAGACCGCGCCCGCCGGCGGGGGAACGCGTGCCCTCGCGCTGCTCCAGGCGTGCGCGAAGGAGGCGGTGGCTGCCGTCGTCGCGACCTCGGGTGCCAAGGCCGACGTAAACGCGCTGACCGACGCAAAGGCCGCGCTCGCGAATGTGCAGACCAGCGCGCAGCGCCCAGCGCCGATGACGGATGTGGTGGACTTCACTTCCACCGGAGCAGATCGCGTGCTCGGCGCGCTCCCAGGCCTGCGCGACCGCGAACTCCCGACGTTGGTAACCGCGATCGGCTGGACCGTCATAGCCATCCTTGCGCTTGCCGGATTCCAGGTGCTGCAACGCCGCAGTGCCCGTCGATCGCCCGGCAGCGTCACCGTGAACGACCTCGTGGGTGATACCAACGACACGGGCAAGCCGCTCGGCGCGCTGTTGAAGTTCCACGTCCTGCACAACGTGCCCGAACCGCTCTCGGTGCCGGGCGCGGTGGACGCCAGCGCGCTGACCTCCGTTCTGGAGACGGCGGCCGGACCCGCCGGCAACCTGGTCGGAGCGATTGTCACCTTGATGCAGAAGACCGTCGCGCCGCCGAGCGGCTATATCGTCGATGCGACGTATCTCAAGCCGGGAGCGACTACCGCGGCCGACAATGCCGTCGCTATCGCCTCGCCACCGGTCGGCGCCGCAGCGACGGGCCTTGCGTCCGCGAGAGTTGCGGCGCCGGCGCGGACCGGTACCGCCGAGTCGGGTGACCACAGGGTGGTGCTACGCATCCAGGCGGCCGACACCAAGGTATTCGTCGCCGGCACGATCGTCTCCGGTGACACTGCCGAACTTGCTGCACGCAGCGCCGGATACTGGGCCGCGGGCTGGATCATTTCTCGAACAGTCAGTGTCGCGAGTTGGCTGCGCTGGAGCGAACGCACCGCACCAGCACTTGCCGTCTACCTCGACACGGCGACGACAGCGACGATCGAGCAGAGCGCGAACGCGGCTCGCCTGGCTCCCGATAGTGGTCTGGTGCTCACCCTGCTCGGCTATCAATACGACAACGCGGGCCGCCACCGCAACGCCCTCGGTTCTCACCTGCGGGCCGCGACCCTGTACCCGCGCTACCCGATCGCGCGCTACCGAGCCGCCGTGTCGATGAGCCTTGTCGCCGCCAATCTCGACGTCGAATGGTGGACGGCCACGTTGAACGAACGGCGCGTGCTCATCGCCGCGATGAAGCGGCTCGTCGAGGCGACGGGAGGAGCGGGCGCTGCGACGGCTGCTCAGTATGCAGGCCTGCTCTTCCCGAACGGCTTCGATGCAGAGGAGACCTTCTGCATGATGTCTGCCGGCCAGCTCGACGCAACGGCAGAGCTGCTTCACCCCATTACCGTGCTCGACAACGCGTTCGACCGACAGGAACGCAGCTACTGGCTGCGTCTGCGCCGACATGGTTTTTCGGAGGCGCGCACGCTGCGGTTGCTCGCGCGGACGGCCGCGCTTGTGAGTAAGGCGCGCGGCGGCCTTCCGTGGGGAGACGCCGACGACACCGAGCTCGAGAAGCTGGAGCGGGAAGCCAACACGCCGGGCACGTCCTGGCAGATCGCTTACAACCTCGCCTGTTTCTACGCGGTGCGCAACGCCCCCGACTCGAGCGACCAAGACAGCGCGCTCGAGTGGCTGCAGCGCATGATGACGCACCCGGGAACCGAGCACGCGTCCGCAGCATGGCTTTCGCAAGATCCCGACCTGAAGTCGGTGGCGGACGACCCCCGCTTCGAGCTCGTCAAGAGCGTCTTGCCGCCCGACCCCGAGGAGTAGCAATGCCTCCTTCGACTCTCCAGTCCAAGGTCGACGCGGCCTGGGACGCCATCCGCACTGTCGTCGAGGCTGCAGTCGGCACGGCCGCGGATCGTGCGATCCACAAGATCGGCAAGGTCCATCCGGTTCCGGCCACGAATCGCGTGCTGGTTGTCGACGTGGCGAACATGACGACGATCGCCGATGGTGTCGAGGTAACCGAGTACGAGCCGACGCTGCTGAAGCTGAAACAGCGCCGCTACACGGTGACTCTCACTGCCGACCTACTCGACGACATCGCGAGCGGGAACGAGCCCGCCACGTCGAACTTGACGACGTGGGCCGAATCGGTTGTCGCCAAGGACGCGTTTACCTACGTTCAACTGCTGTCGGACCCGGAATTGACCATCGGCCTCTCCGTGCCGGACCCGTTTCTACGGCGTCGGTAGTCGCGGCGCGAGCGTTGCTCGGCGTGAACCCGAACGTACAGGCGCTCCTCGTTGTCCCGGAGGGCACCATCAACAGCGACGACCGGACCGCGATCGTCGCCGCCCTGCACGGCGACGTCGTCGAAGCGCCTTCCGCGCCGGGCGTCGATCCCGTTCCCAATCTCGTGCTCGACCCCGCGCGCCTCGAGCCAGTGCGCGAGGCGCTTGACCTAACCCTCGGCTGGTTACCGGATGATGATGAGGCTGTCTTGACGCTCGACTGCCGCCGCTCCGATCTCGTTCCCACTTCGCCCGTCGACAACATCGTGGTTCGCATCGTCTAGCCCGTAATGCGATGCGCCGCCCGAGCAAATCGCCGCTCAGGGATGCTTAGCCCGGATCCACCGACGCGCTTGTGCGGTGAGGTGCGCGTATCCGCGAAGAGTGCCCTCTGAACAGGGATGATGACGGTTACCAAGCCAACATCGTCCCGGTTCAGGAGGGCATCTTCTCGA
>JALYLU010000065.1 GCA_030774075.1 Actinomycetota bacterium
GCCCCAACACCTCAATGACACAGTCCACGCCGCTCAAGTGCGGCTGACGCGCGAAGAGCTGGCGGAGATCAACGAGATCCTCGCCCCTACGGTCCCGGTGCGAGGGCCGTCACCGGAAGGCGTGTAACCGCGCGCCCGGCCGTCTCAATCGTTCGGCGGTAGGTGTTCCTTGGCCCAGAGCGCGGCCTGAGCACGGTCACTGACGCCGAGTTGTGCAAACACGTTCGTCGAATGCGCCTTCACCGTTCTTTCGCTGATCGTGAGCTCGCGCGCGATCCTCGTCGACCTGTGGGCACCGTGGTGTGCCCCGTGTCGCGCGGTGAGCCCCGTGCTCGAGTCCCTCGCACGACAATTTGCGGGACGAGTCAAGCTCGTCAAGGTGAACGTGGACGAGTCGCCGGCCATCGCGCAGCGCTTCCAGGCTCGAGGAATCCCGATGCTGCTGGTCCTCCGCGCGGGCGCGATCGTGGCCGAACAAGTCGGCGCGGCGCCGGAGCAGGTGTTGCGGCCCTGGCTCGAAAAAGCGCTCGAAGAGGCGTCTACTCGGCATCCGGCGTGACGCCGAGGTATTCGGCGATGCGACGAAGCATCGCGGGTTCGAGTTTGCGGTCGCGTAGCAACATTTCCTGGGTGAGGAGAACGCCGAGGCTGCCGTCCTTGCCGCGAAGGGAACCGCTGTAGACGCCGCGCGAACCAGTCGCCTTCAGGGGCCACAGCTCGAGCAGCATCCATTCGTCGGCGCGGATCGGTTCGTGGAACCAGAGGCTGTGATCAATGCTCGGTCCGCCGGCGGGCAGGCCGGGGACCTCGACCTGCCCGAACCCGGAACCGAGGTCGGAGACGTAGGCAACCGCGCAGGCGTGCACCAGCGGATCGTCGGGAAGTGGAGTCGAGGCCCGAACCCATAGAGAATCGGAGTGGCGAACCTGACCGTCGCCGATGCGCGTCGGCGTCACTTCTCGCACCTCGACCAGGAAGGGTGACGGACGCGCCGGAAGCGTCGACGCATCCGGACCGCCGCGCGTCGGAACCGCATCGAACGTCGCGCTCTCCTCGCGCGCATGAAACGAGGCGACCATCGAGAAGATGACCTCGCCGTCCTGCACGGCACGCACGTGGCGCGCCGAGAACGAACCACCGTCGCGGTCGCGATCGACGTGGAGGATCACGGGGCGGTCGACTCGGCCGGGCCGAAGGAAGTAACCGTGCAGCGAGTGCGGCAACCGCTCGGCGGGCACGGTGGCCCCCGCGGCGCGCAGCGCCTGCGCGGCGACCTGGCCGCCGTAGAGCGACATGCGAGCGCCCGCGCCCTGCTCGTTCGCGCCGCGGAACAGGTCACGGTCGAGGGCCTCGAGGTCGAGCAGGGCCGCGAGACCGCGGGCCGACGCACCTCCCTGGTTCGACTGCACGCTCAACTCCTGTCCGGTCGTGTGTAATGCGCTGCGGACCATAATGTTCGTCACGGCCGAGGCGAAGGAGGGAATCATGTTGCTCGCCGGCGTGAACCATGTCGCAGTCATCACCGACGACACCGAGCGGTTCGTGCGGTTCTATCAAGAGGTCTTCGATGCGACGGTCTCGCACCGCGAGCAGATCGGCCCGGGAACCTTGACGATGGTCGACATCGGTCCGCGCACCGAGCTCAACGTCTTCGAGATGCACGGCGACGGCGCGCCCGATCTTTCACGGGGTTCGATGTTCGGGCACGGCCCGATCGACCACGTTGGTTTGCAGGCAGCCGACCGAGAAGCATTCGTCGAGATCCGACGGCGCCTCGTCGCGCACGGCGCGAGCGATGGTTTCGTCACCGACTTCGGACGCGCGCACAGCGTCTTCTTCCGCGATCCCGACGGTCTCGAGGGTGAGGTTCTGTTATGGCTTTCGCATGACGCCGAGGTCCATCCACCCGGCACTCCTGCGACGGGATACGAACCGGTTCAGACGTCGGTGTAGCGCGATCACGGCGTGCCATTCGTCTCGAATGCCGGCCTCACACGACTCGCGGAAAGGCGTTACCGTCGCGGCAGGCTCGACTCAGGAGGTCACGGCATGGCATTCGTTCAGATCATCGAGTTCCGCACGTCGAAGTTCGACGAGTTGCGCAAGGTCGGTGACGAGTGGGAGGCGGCCGCGGGCAGCGACAGCAAAGCGCGCCGGCGGGTGATGTGCCAAGACCGCGACAACCATGGTCGATATTTCAACATCGTGTTCTTCGACTCGTACGAGTCCGCGATGGAGAACTCGAAGCTGCCGGTCACGGCGGAGTTCTCGAAGCGAATGATGGCCCTTGCCGATGGGTCGCCCACCTTCTACAACCTCGACGTCATCGAAGACGTAGGTTGAACTCAGCCGTCTGACCAGCGATACGTGCCGCGCGCGTTCCCGGCAACCAAGACGAGGCGATGCCTCCGGAGCATCGTGGTCGTCGCCGCGCTCGCGCTCGTGGCCAGCTCGTGCAGCGGCGGATCGAAGTCCTCGGCCCCGTCGCCGACATCCGCGGTCGCCCCGGCTGTCAGCCGCCCGAACATCGTCTTCATCCTGACCGACGACCTGTCCTGGGACCTGATCAATGAACGATTCGCGCCGCACATCGTCCAGCTCCAGCGCCAGGGCGAGACGTTCAGCAATTACTTCGTCGCCGACTCGCTCTGCTGTCCCTCGCGATCGACCATCTTCACCGGACTCTTCCCGCACGACACCAAAGTCGCGACGAACCTGCCTCCGGATGGTGGCTTCCAGAAGTTCCAGTCCGAGGGCCTCGACAAGAAGACCTTCGCGGTGGCGCTCCAGCGGGCCGGCTACGCGACCTCGATGCTCGGCAAGTACCTGAACGGTTACGGCGACCCGCTGAAGCCCAAGACGGCTCCCGTCCCACCCGGCTGGTCGGACTGGCACGTCAGCAACAGCACCGGGTACGCCGAGTTCAACTACGCCCTCAACGACAACGGCACCTTCAACTACTACAAGGGAGAGGACAAGTACGGCGTCGACGTCCTCAACTCGTACGCGCAGTCGTTCATCAAGCATGCCGCGGGCAAGCCCTTCGCGATCGAGGTGGCGACATTCGCGCCTCATGCGCCCTATACGCCCGCGCCGCGCAACGCCAACGACTTCCCCGGGCTCACGGAGCCCAGGGACGCTTCGTTCAACACCAACAACGTCAACCCGCCCGCGTGGCTCGGTCAGAGAAACGCGTTGGGACCGAAGCAGATCGCCACGATCGACGCGAGCTACCGCAAGCGCGCGCAGGCCGTGGAGGCGGTCGACAAACTGGTCGCCGACACGCAAGCGACGCTGGCCGCCGAGGATCTCGCGAAGAACACCTACATCGTGTTCAGCTCCGACAACGGCTACCACCTGGGTCAGCACCGGCTGAACCGCGGCAAGCAGACGGCGTTCGACACCGACATCCGGGTACCGCTGATCGTCGCCGGCCCGGGCGTACCGGCCGACCGGGTCGTCCCTCAGGTCGTGCAGAACGTCGACCTATATCCCACGTTCGTGCAGCTCGCGGGGGGCACGCCCGCCACCCCGATCGAGGGCCGCAGCCTGCTACCACTCCTTCACCCCTCGGGTTCTCCACCGCCATGGCGCACTGTCGCGCTCGTCGAACACCGCGGCGGCAACCGCGACCCCGCGGACCCCGACTTCGAGGGCGGCGGCAGCAACCCGACGACCTACGAAGCGATCCGGAGCTCGACCGAGCACCTGCCGGGTTTCCGCGGGCGGGTCGAAGCCGTCTATGTCGAATACAACGACCGCGGGCGCGAAACCGAGTACTACGACATCAAGAACGATCCCTTCGAGCTGCGCAACATCGCGACGGAGCTGACCGCGGCCCAGCGGACCGAGTTGCACAAGATCGTGATCGCGCTCGAGAGCTGCCACGACGAAACCACGTGCTGGGCGGCGGCTTTGCCGGCATAGCCGGACGCAGGTTTCGCACGATCAGCCCCGGTGCACGGTCACGCGCGCGGCGTGGTCGCGAAGGCGCGCACCGGTGCTTTTCGGAAGGAAGAGTGAACCGCACACACAGATTCGTGGTTGACGCGGACTGATCCGCAATGAGGCTCGAAGATCTTTTCGAGAGGACGCTCTCCTGAAGTGAAGTACGCATCCGCCCCGCCTCGAGATCTCCTTGTGCAAACGACAGCGCATTGCATCCGATCCTTCAGAGCGAGTTCTGTGTAAGGGGTTGACACGGAGCGCGCGCTGCTGTTAGCCCTTCGCTGAGACGGATTGTGACTGGGCGTCGTCGACTCGAAAGGGTTGACGATTGAGCACGTTGGAATCCGCACTCGGGTAATGAGCGCGGGACATTTGCGGAGGGTGTTCGCCTGCAGACGCGACTGCACAGCGCCGTAGGCGGAGGGGATCTTTCCCCTCTTCGGATTGGAGACCGATCATGACCAGAAGAGAAACACTCGAAGCGAAGCGGAATCGCTCTCGTTCCCGCCGGTTGCGCAGGGCATTCGGCGCCTTGACGGGCTCGGTCACGGTGCTCATAGCGATGACAGTCGCTTTGCCGACGCGTTGGGGCTTGAAGAAGTGGGGGCGCCCCATTCAAATCGCGCTGCTCGCTACCGTTCTATTCGCGGTCGGTGCCGCTCCGAGGGTGGCGGACGCCGGCGTTCAGAACAGCGGGAAGTTCCAGCTGGACGGGAACACGCTGCCGCGTAACTGCCCACCCAACGACTGGGCCGGCCTCTACACCGTAGGCGGAGCCACACCTTGCGGGTCTGACGGCTTCTCATTCGTCCAGGATCCCGTTACCAGCGATACGACATACTGGTCCGGGGGCGGATCGAAGGACGCCTACGACCCCGCTGTGGGGCCATGGCAGTGGAGCCCCTCGGACGTGGCGCCGGACAAGGACGAGCTTGTCGACGGCTTCGCCGCCGCTTATCACGTGACCGACGCAACGAGCACGACCCGGTACCTCTTCTTCGGGTCGGATCGGTTCGCCAACAACGGCGAATCCCAGCAGGGCTTCTGGTTCCTGCGGAGCAGGGTCTGCATGGCCGGACCGGTCGGGAACCCCGCTGTCGCCGGCAACTGTCCGGCTTCGACACCGAACCAGGCTGCCCATGCCGGCGGGTTCGTCGATCCCACTACCGGGGTGCCGGTTCATCACCAGAACGGCGACGTGTTGGTCCTGGCGAACTTCAGTTCGGGAGGCACCCTTGGCTCCGCCGGCGTTTTTGTATGGGAGGGAGCGGATGGCGCCGGTGGCGGCTCTGCAGTACAGCAGGTGTACGGGGACACGGCCAACTGTGGAACCCTCGCAAACCCGGACGCCAAGTTCTGCGCGATATCCAACACAAGTGCCCTCGCGAATGAGCCGGTCTGGCCGTACCTCAACAAGGCCGGTTCGAACAGCTACGGCGAGTCCGAGTTCGTCGAGGGTGGCATCAACCTCAGCGAGATCCCTGGGGCGGGCACATGCTTCCCGACCTTCATTGCCGAGACCCGCTCCTCGTCGGGCCCCGGCACCGGCATTTCGCTTCAGGCACAGCTCAAAGACCTGATCTTCGGGCAGTTCCAAACCTGCAATTCGAGCACCGTGACGACGCCCAAGGACGCAAGCGGCATCAACACCGTCAGTAGCGTGTCGGTCGGCACCGGCAACTCGGGCGTCGACGTCCGCGACCAGGCGACGGTGACGGTGACCGGGGTGGACTCGTTCGCCGGTTCGGTCACGTTCCACCTGTGCGGACCCTCCGCCTCGTCCACGGCAACATGCGACACCGGGGGAGTTCTCGTCGGATCAACACCGGTGAATTCTCCGAGTCCGGCCACGGTGTTGTCGGACACCGCTCATATCACCGAGGCAGGGCGCTACTGCTGGCGTGGGAATTACTCGGGTGATACCGCCACTGGCGTGCCCGCGTCGAGTGACCACAGCTCACGTGAGTGTTTCGTGGTCACCCCGGTGACGCCGACCCTCACGACCCAGGCTGTGGACGCGGATGGCATTCCCCTTCCCATCTCGGCGAAGGTTCCGTTCGGTTCGCTGGTCTACGACACGGCCACCCTCAGTGGCACCGCTTACAGACCGGGCACCGGCGGGCCAGCAGGCTTCGACGGGTCGATCAACCCAACGGCGCGCACCACCAAGGCGCAAGGCTCGATCACGTTCACGCTCTTCGGACCCGGATCCTGCACCAGGCTCGCGACCGGCTTCCCGGCGAGCGGGATCACCAGGAGCGTCAACGGCGACGGCATGTACGGGCCGGTCAGCTTCGAGCCGGCGGCGCCGGGTGTTTACCACTGGAAGGCGAAGTATGGAGGTGATCCGCCGAACACGAATGCGTCGGAGCACAACACCCTCTGCAACGACACCAATGAGGACGTAACCGTCGAACAGCAGCTGACAACGACGACGACAAGGCAGTTCGTCTTCCCGCAGGACAAGACGAGGATTGCTCTTGTTTCTCCCGCGACTGGCACGCTTACGGGGAACGTCACGTTCCAGCTCTACGACACCTTCGCCAACTGCCAGGCTGGCGATCCCGGACTTCCGGGAGGCGCCACGGGTCGGCTGTACAGCGAAGGACCGCTGCAGGTCAGCGGTGCGTCGCCTCAGACCAAAACGACGAACAACACGACATTCCCGGTGATCTCCAGCAGGACGGTCTACTGGCGGGTGACCTACGAGTCGACGG
This sequence comes from Actinomycetota bacterium, assembly GCA_030774075.1. Lineage (GTDB taxonomy): Bacteria > Actinomycetota > Acidimicrobiia > IMCC26256 > PALSA-610 > PALSA-610. The sequence continues at coordinate 6,666 of JALYLU010000065.1, forward strand.
TCCAAGCGCAGAAGGGAAGCTCGAGTGTGTGCACGGAGAGCACGCTTACGACGTTCGCAGGCAACGACGGGACGATCGCCATTCCGTAGAAACCAACTAAGAGGTTCGGCGACCTAGAGTGAGACAGAGGCCCCGGCCAAAAGCCGGGGCCTCTCCGCGAAATGCATCAGGCGTAGACGTGGAAGGACTTGGTCGCGTCCGTCACGACCTTGTTGTGGCTCTGGTGGACGACGGTGACGGTGCAGTCCGCAGCGCCGCTGGTCCACGACTGCGATGGGCCGAGGTAGAAGGGCCAGTTGTAGTACCAGCCTGCCGGGAACCCTGCATGACCGTCGGTCGCAACAAGGGCACCGTTCTTGTAGCACCTCAGCTCGATCCACGGCCCTTGGTTGTTCGGATAGATCGGCGCATTGGTGGTGACGTAGATTTTCTCGCCGAAGTTGTACGGGCCTGCGGGACTGACGGAGACCGCATACGTCCCACCCCCACTGCCGCCGGCACCGGCGGTGTGCTTGGCGGCGTAGGCCGACGGAGCGACTGCGAGCACTCCGACGACGACGATTGCCCTGAGCGCAAGTCCGGTGGTACGGCGCATGTGATGTAAATCCCCCTGATTTTGGGCGCTAGCGGAAGTTCGTCTGCGGGCCCGTTCGACTAGTTGTCGACACGTTCTTGGCCCGAGCTTGAGCTGTGGCGGCCCGGGGTCGAACGGGCGGCCTCCCGATTGTCGTAGTCACCACGCGTGCGCCGGTGGCAATCGAGACCGCGTGAGAGGCCGGACAAAACGGTAGAAACAGGGCGCGAACGGGACCTCGCGGCGTCCGTCATGTCACCGCGGAACGCCTGCTCCGAGCACGTCCGGACGGCAATCCAGCACCTCACCCTCGAAAAATCGGTGCGTGGTGCCCGAGATGCGCCTTCTATCCGGTTATGGCAGGCACCGAGTTTGCCGGGACTGCGACGTGCTGCTGCGGTCGGTCGGCCATTACCGACGCGCACCGGCGGCCGGTTCACGGCCGGCGTACTCGGGCGCGTCAGTGATCGTGGCGAGCTGCTTGCGGGCTGCGCCGAGGTTGCGTTCGCGGGCGGCCTCCCACTTGGCGGGATCGCGGCGCAGCTTGCTCCGCCGCGCCCGCGTCGCCTGGATCGCCGTGTTGAGCGCGGCGGCAGCCGTCGCCGAGTGCGGGAGGCCGAGGTCGTCGGACAACGTCTCGCCGTGGAATCGGCGCGCCAGCGTGCTCAGCGCCTTGGCGCCGAGGCCCGTGGGAATCGAGAGCGCCTCGTGGAGATCGGACGAGATCGACGCCACCGTGGCGGCGGCGAGCTGCGCCGACTCGGGGATCGGCGGACCGGTCACGGCCTGCAGCAGCTCGTCGACGCGCGCGGCTTGGTCGTTGCTCGCGATGCCCTCGACGAGCCGGGCGTCGATGCCGAGCAGGTGGGCGATCAGCCACCAGTACTTGTACAGCGTCGCCGACTCGTTGGTCGTGAGCCCGAAGCCCATCTGCTCCTCGGCGCGCAGCGACGTGAGCGTGAAGTCCATCCACGTGCGGGCCAGGTCGACCTGGTTGATGGGAGCACCGAACGCCGCCTCGTCATAGCCGCGGCGCCGGGCGACCTCACGTTTCTGCGCGTGGAGCAGGCGGACCTGCAACGTCGCGACATAGCCGGCTTCCCCGGCGCGGAGCGCGCCGGGGAGCATCGCGGTGGCGACCCACTGCCCGGTCTCGCGGATGCGGCGCTCGGCTCCGTCGATCAGCCGGCCCGTCGTGGTGAGCACGCTGGCGATCGACGGCGAGTCGTACACCCTGATGAGCGCACCGGCGCTCAGCGACACGAGGTGCACGGGCCCCGGCGACGTGTAAAAGGGCGCGGAGCCGTGGTCGAGGAGCTCGTCGTCGACGTAGTCGGGACGCGACTCGGTGGCGGCGAGCAGGGCGGCGACCGCGGGGTGCGGATCGGTGACGGACGCCAGGCCGTTGGTGACGCCCTTGTTGAAGGCGGCGCGCACGGCCGCTCCTTCGGCGTGGATCGCGGCGGCGACGGCGTCGGCCAGTGGGTCGGCGTTCGTCAGCGCCCATTGCGCGAGGTCGGCGCGGTCGCCGCCGAATTGGGCGACGATCGCCGTGCGTCGGCTACGGGCGCGGGGCCACGCTGCGAGATCTCGAGCTGCTGTCGGCTCGCCGGCCGGTTCGATGGAGGTGACGGTACTGATCATGAGCGCGCGCTCCTGTGACGGGGGGACGGGATGATGGCGGTGACGAAGCGGCGGATCTCGGCCGCAGAGGCCGGGTTCGGCTGCGTGGCGCTGATGACGGCGAAGCCGTAGACCGCGGCGAACGTGGCCCGCGCCCGGTCCCCGTCGGCGCCGAAGGCTTTGATCATCGGTATGACCAGGGCTCCCGACAGCGAGCTGACCGAGAGCAGCTCGGGTCGTCGCGCCGCGGCGACGCCGAGCTCGACGCTGGCCAGGAACTCGCCGCGGCGAGCGCCGAGCAGCTCCTCGAGGAAGTCGCAGCATGCATCGACGATCGACGCGTGCCGGCCCTGGGCGGCTCCGATGAACGCGAGCAGGCGGGCGTCGAACCGCTCCGTCAGGTGGCGCTGGACGGCTCGCAGCAGCACGTCGACAGTGGGGAAGTGATACGTGGTCCGGGCGAGCGGCACACCGGCCTCGACGGCTACGGCGCGGTGGGTGACGGCCGCGAGTCCGCGGGCGACGACGACGCGCCCGGCGGCCTCGACGATCGCCTGCCGGCTCGCCGCGCCCCGGGCGAGGCGCCCGTCGGTCGAGGTCTGGACTGTGGGCTCCACTAACTGTACATTAGTTCAGATAGCTGGCCATGCAAGAAAGTTCGGCAAGAAGTTCGATCGAGAGGCCCGCCGTGACCGATCTGTTCACGAACCCACACCGCTATGGCGATCTCGACGGTTGGCGGCGCGAGGCTGTCGAGCTGCACGCCCGCGGCCCGGTCCACCGGATCGATGAGCCGGGCTACCAGCCCTTCTGGGCAGTGATCGGCCACGACGCGGTTCTCGACATCGAGCGGAGGCCGGAGGAGTTCACCAACGGGCCGATCCCGATCCTCGGCAGCGACGAGCAGCTCTCGATACGGGCCGGAGACGGCGCCGAGATCCGCACGCTCATCCATATGGACGAGCCCGACCACGGCAAGTACCGCAAGCTCACCAACGACTGGTTCAAGCCGGCCAGCATCCGCCGCTTGACCGACCGGCTCGACGAGCTCAGCCGCCAAGCCGTCGACAAGCTCGAGGCGCTCGGAGGTGAAGCCGACTTCTACAAGGACATCGCGCTCGCGTACCCCTTGCAGGTCATCCTGTCGATCCTCGGACTGCCCGAGGCCGACTACCCGCGGATGATCAAGCTCACCCAGGAGATGTTCGGCGCCGAGGACCCCGACCTGCGCCGCGAGGTGCTGTCGCCCGAGCAGATGGTGGAGGTCGTCATGGACTTCTACCGGTACTTCACCGAGCTGACCGCCGACCGCCAGGCCCATCCCACCGACGACCTGGCCACGCTCATCGCCAACGGCACCATCGACGACGCGCCCATGCCCGACCTCGAGAAGATGGGCTACTACGTCATCATCGCCACCGCCGGCCACGACACCACTGCCGCGGCGATGGCCGGCGGGCTGCGCGCCCTGGCCGAGCACCCCGAGCAGCTCCGGCTCCTGCAGGGTGACCCCGGGCTGCTGCCCAACGCGGTCGACGAGATGATCCGCTGGACGGCGCCGGTCCGGCACTTCATGCGCACCGCGCAGGTCGACGCCGAGGTCGCCGGCGTCGAGATCGCCAAGGGTGACTGGCTGTACCTGTCCTACCTCGCCGGCAACCTCGACCCGGCGGTGTTCGACGATCCACTGCGCTTCGACGTCACCCGTCACAACGCCGACCGGCACATCGCGTTCGGCTACGGCATCCACTTTTGCCTCGGCGCCCAGCTCGCCCGCGTGGAGCTCCGATCGCTGTTCGGCCAGCTCGTGCCACGGCTCCAGTCCCTCGAGCTGTCGGGCGAGCCCCAGACCGCGAAGACCACCTTCGTCGGCGGCCACAAGACCGTCCCGATCCGGTACTCCCTCACGCCCTCGTGATGAAATCGGCCAGAGCGGTCAGCACACCGCGCCCACCCGGGTCTTCGGCCGTGGACGGCACGATGCCGACGATGTCCGCGCCCGCGTCGTGATATGCGGAGATGCGCGCGACGAGATCGTCCCGGGTACCGAGCGCGCACACGTGGCCCAACAGCTCGAGCGAGACGCGGCCGGCCAGGTCGGACCGCCGCGCGCCGCTTCGCGCTCGCTGCACGAGCTCCGAGAATCCGAGCTCGGAGAACATCTCGCCGTACCCGGGCGGCGCGAGATAGATCGCGAGCTGCGCGGCCATCTGGGTCAACGCCGCGTCACCGGGCTCGAGCGCCACCGGCACCCAGACTGCGAGCCGCGGAGGGGTTCGGCCCGCGGCGGCGGCTTCGACATCGATGGTGACGCGCGCAGCGCGAACGCGGGCGGGCGGCACGAGGTTCATGACGACCTCGTCGGCGTGTCGGGCGGCGACCCGTGTCATCGCGGGGCCGAAGGCCGCGGCCGAGATGCGCATGTCGGGTTGCGGACGGCGAAGCCTGAAGCCTTTGCTGCGCACCTGACGACCGTCGTAGTCGCATCGCGTGCCCGCGAAGATCGCGCGAAGACAATCGATCGTCTCGCGCATGCGCGCGGCACTGCGCGCCCATTCCCGGTCGTGCCAGCCGGAGACAATGGTCGGACTGGATGCGCCGAGCGCGACCTGGACTTCGCTGCCGGTCAACTCGGCCACCGATGAGATCCCGAGCGCGATCGATACCGGGCTCCGGACGCCGATCGCGACGGGTCCGATCTTCAAGCGGAGACCCGGTACGCGAAGGCCGACGGCGGTGGCCAGCGCGATCGCGTCGAACGTCGCCATCTCGCCGATCCACAGGGAGTCGAGCCCCGCGCTTCGAACCGCGAGCGCGATCTCGAGCGCCTCGGCGTCCGGCCGGTCGAGCCAGAACGGCAGCACGCCTTCGATCTGCCGGCTCACAGAAGCGTGGGGTCGGCGAACTGGCCGAGCAGGATTTTCCCGGGGAGCTCGCGGGATGCCTCGTTGACCTGGAAGTGCGCGGTGGCGGTGTGCGCGTCGCGGAAGCGGCGCTGCAGTGGCGCGTCGTCGTAGATCGCGCTCCCTCCGGCCAGGTCGTACATCGCCCGTACGACCTCGGCAGACGCCCGAACGGCGTGCGTGGCTGCTATGCGGAGCCCGTTGCGCAGCGCGACCGAGACGGGCCCGTCGTGCTGTGCCGCCTGCCACGCGGCCTCGACAGCCTCGTAGTACAACGCGCGCGCCGCGCGCAGTGACGCCTCCGCCATTGAGATCGACCGCTGCGTTGCTGCGCGCTCGGCGACCGTACGGGTGGAACCCTGCCCGACCTTGACCGCGGCCAGTGCGACGAACTCCTCGATCGCCGCGCGCGCGTTGCCCAACGCGGCCGCTGCGATCGAGAGCGCGAAGAAACCGAAGATCGGGAAGCGGTAGAGCGGGCGGTTCAGGACCGGCCCGTCGAGCAACGAGAACACGTAGGTGTCCGGCACGAAGACGTCGTTGGCAATGGCATCGTGGCTGCCAGTGCCGCGCAGACCGAGCGTGTGCCACGTGTCGAGGATCTCGAGGTCTTCCTTGCGAAGCGCGACGACGCTCGGCCGAACTCGCTCTGCAGTGATCGGCGTGTCACCGTCGACCATGCAGCCGGCGAACAGAAGGTCGGAGTGCGTGATGCCGCTGCAGAATCCCCACCGGCCGGAGACCACTACACCACCGTCTACCGGACGTGCCTTGCCGCTCGGGGCCCAGACGCCGGCCGCGACGGCTTGCCCGTCGCCGAACAGCTCGACGCGACCAACGGCGGACAGGTACGCGGCCAATAGGCTGCTGGTGATCGCGATCGAGACGCACCAGCCGGCCGACGCATCTCCGCGAGCCACCTCCTCGGCACATCGTAGGGCCGGCCCCGGCGCCAGTTCCAAACCCCCGACCTCGACCGGCGCACCAGCTCGCAGCAGCCCCGAGGCGCGCAAGCGAGCCAGCAGCTCATCGGGAAGGCGCCGTCCGTGCTCGATCTCGATCGCGAGCCTCCGCGCGATCGCAGATATGTCCTGCGCCTCCGCCTCGATCCCGTCGCCGCGCGGCGACGCACTCTTCGGGCGAGGGTCGGTCATCAGTCCTCGTTTCGTGGCCGACGCGACTCAGTGCGCGT
>JALYLU010000066.1:0-6158 GCA_030774075.1 Actinomycetota bacterium
GCGCCGGGCCGTGCGGCCGTGCAGTACGTCGACGCCGGTGAGCTCGGCGACGTCGACGTCGACGGCACCGCGTTGCTCGATTCGCTCGACTCCGAGACGCTCGAGCGCCGGCGCGGCACGCGTCGCAAGGGTCGTCCGGCCGGCCGGTACCTCATGGTCGTGCACGTTCGCGCCGACGGGTTCGCGCACATCGGCGTGCTCGAGGGCCGCCAGCTCATCGAGCACTACGTGTCGTCACCGACCGACGACAACACGTCGATCGACGGGAATATCTACCTCGGCCGTGTGCAGAACGTGTTGCCCGGCATGGAGGCCGCGTTCATCGACATCGGCACGCCCAAGAACGGTGTGCTCTACCGCGGTGACGTGGCGTACGACCCCAACGATGTGGAAGGCGGAGAGAAGCCGCGTATCGAGCGGGTGTTGCGTAACGGCCAGGCGATCATCGTGCAGGTCACGAAGAACCCGATCGCGCACAAGGGCGCCCGGCTCACCCAGGAGGTGAGTCTCGCCGGCCGGTTCGTCGTCATGGTGCCCGGCCAACCGCAGACGTACGGCATCTCGAAGCGGCTTCCCGACGACGAGCGCAAGCGCCTGCGCCGGGTACTCGACCGGTTGCGTCCCGCCGACGCGGGCCTGATCGTGCGGACCGCGGCGGAGGGCGCCACCGAAGAGGAGCTCGAGCGCGACATGCTGCGCCTCAACGCGCAGTGGCGACAGATCTCGGACATCGCCAAGAAGGCGAAGCCGGGCAGCCTGCTCTACAAAGAGCCGCAACTCGCGATCCGGCTGATCCGCGAGGAGTTCACGAAAGAATTCCGCGGTGTGGTCATCGACGATGCGAGCTTGTACGAAGAAGTGAACGGGTACATCGAGGCGATCGCGCCGGAGCTCGCCGAACGGGTCGAGTACTACGACCCGGAGGCCGAACGCCTACCGGTCTTCGAGAAGTTCCACGTCCACGAGCAGTTGCACAAGGCGCTCGACCGGAAAGTGTGGCTGCCGTCGGGCGGATCACTCGTCGTCGAGCGCACGGAGGCACTGACGGTCATCGACGTCAACACCGGGAAGAACGTCGGGATATCGAATCTCGAGGAGACGGTCTACCGCAACAATCTCGAAGCCGCAGAGGTCGTCGCGCGCGAGCTGCGACTGCGCGACATCGGCGGCATCATCGTCATCGACTTCATCGACATGGAGATCAGACAGAATCGCGAGGCGGTGGAAGAAGCATTCCGGCAAGCGCTCGCCCGCGACAAGACCCGCACCCAGGTCTTCCCGATCTCGGAGCTCGGTCTGGTCGAGATGACACGCAAGCGGGTCTCGGAGGGACTGGTCGAGACGTTCTCGTCGACCTGCCCACACTGCAATGGCCGCGGCTTCGTCGTCGACGAGTCCATGCTGGTGTAGGGCCGGCTGGAATAAGCGGCCGCTTGGGGCCTTCCGGACCCGTCCGCTATCCTTTCCCGGTTCCGAGAAGCACTCTGAAGAGGCATCGCGCATGTACGCAGTCATCCACACCGGCGGCAAGCAGTACCGCGTGGCCGAAGGCGACCGCCTCGACGTCGAGCGTCTCGAGGGCGAAGAGATCACGCTTCGGCCGGTGATGCTGGTCGATGGCGAGAGCGTGCTCGCCACGCCCGCCGAGCTCGGCGCCGCCGCGGTGACGGCTCGGATCGTCGGCGAGGCGAAGGGACCGAAGATCAAGGGCTTCACGTACAAGAACAAGTCGAACGAGCGCAAGCACTGGGGCCACCGCCAGAAGTACTCGACGATCGAGATCATCGGGATCACGAAGGGCTAGGAGCGGAACATGTCGAAGAAGAAGGGTGCCGCATCCTCCCGCAACGGCCGCGACTCGAACGCGCAGCGGCTCGGCGTCAAGCGGTACAGCGGCCAGACCGTCACCGCGGGCACGATCATCGTGCGCCAGCGCGGGACGCGGTTTCACCCCGGCTACAACGTCGGGTTGGGCCGGGACGACACGTTGTTCGCGAAAGCGGACGGGGTCGTGAAGTTCGGCTCCCGGCGCGGCCGCAAGCTCGTCGACATCGTCCTGTCCGGCGCCTGACGCCGCATTCGCGCCAGACAGTTGGTGGGTTTGGGGGAGGGCTGCTCAGTCGCGTCGCGGCGCGAGACCCTCGGGGAGCGCTTCGGCGTGGACGACGGTGAGCGTCTTGGTCGTGCGGGTGATCGTGACGTAGAGCAGTCGCAGGCCGGCTCGATCGGGGCTGACCAACGCGGACGGCTCCACGACGATGACGTGATCGAACTCGAGGCCCTTCGCGCTGGTCGGGTCGAGCACGGCGACGGGAGCGTCGAGCGCGTCCGCCGATGTCGACATCGCGCCGACGTCGGCGAGAGCCTCGACGAGTGCCGCGTGCAGGGCCGGCGGTGCGATGACGGCGACCGCGCCCGTCCGGCTCAGCGCGGCGCGCGTCTCGGCGCTCGCGGTGGCCACCAGGTCGTCGCTCGTGGCGGCGACGTAGCGCGGGTGTTCGCCCGTGCTCCGCACCGATCGGGACGGTTCGACGGTCGGCGCGGCGACGGCGAGAAGCCGGGACGCGACCTCCATCACCTCCGCGGGTGTGCGGTAGTTGATGCTCAGCGAGACGAACCGCGTCGCGTTGTGCGTCGGCAGGTGGGAGAGCACGTCGTCCCACGACGCGACGGCTCCCGGTTTGCTGGCCTGTCCGGGATCGCCGACAAGGGTCATCGAGCCCGACGGACAACGCCGGGCCAGCATCCTCCATTGCATCGCGGTGAGGTCTTGCGCCTCGTCGACGAGCACGTGACCGAACGTGCGTGGTTCGAGCGACGGCGGTTCGTGGCCGTTGCCGGAGGTATCGCCGAAGCGGCTCGCGAGGGATGCCGCGCTGGCGAAGCCGCGTAACCCGAGGTCGTCGATGACCCGCTCGGCGGTGTCGAACGTCTCGCCCGCGCCGTTGCGACGCCGAGTGGCGGGCCGCGCCGCCTCGATCCGTCCGAGGAGCGAATCGGCTTCGTCGACCAGCGCGAGGTCGGCCTCGGTCCACGGTGCGCGTGCAACATCGGGATCGCGACGCCGGTGCAACAGCTCTTGCTCATCGTCGCTCAGCAATGATCCGGACGCCGATCGCACCAGGGCGCGGAACCCGAAGAGGTCGTTCACGAGCTCGGCTCCGGAGAGCACCGGCCACATGCGTTCGAGCGCTTCCTTCACCTCGGGTCGGTTGCGGAAGCGGACGCGCAGCTCCTGCTCCCAGCCCTGGGGAGTGGGCTCGCCGCGCGCGAGTGTGCTCGCGATCGTCGCATCGAGCGCGGTGTCGCGGTCGAAGATGCTCGTCACGTTGTCGGCCGGCGCGTCGATGGTCTGCTCGCGATACGCGCGGATGGCCGCGTTCTTGTAGCGCGCCGCGAGCATGTCGTAGAGCCGCCGGGCGACGTACGGCCGGTTCTCGTTGTGGGACGCACGCCGACGGCGCGTGCCCTCGATGAGGCGCGCGGTGTCGGAACGCGACAACCGCACGCGCAGCCCGTCGATGAGGACGATCAGATCGCGCGCCAGCGGACGTTCGCGATCGGAGACGGCGTGTTGGATGACACGCGCCATGCGCGCGTCGCCCTTCAGCTCCGCGACGCGACGCTGGTCGGTCTCGGCCACGCGCAACCGCGGCTTCAGCCCCGAGATCGTCGAGAGCTGGACGTCCTGCTCGCCCAGTGACGGGAGCACGTGCTCGATGTAGCGGAGGAACACCGGGCTCGGGCCGACGAGGAGGACACCTTGGCTCGCGAGGCGACGCCGGTGCGTGTAGAGCAGGTACGCGGCCCGGTGCAGCGCGACGGCGGTCTTTCCTGTGCCGGGACCGCCCGCGACGACGAGCACCCCTTGCACGTCGGCCCGGATCGCCTCGTCCTGCTCGGACTGGATGGTGGCGACGATGTCGCTCATGCGTCCGGTGCGGTTCCGCTCGAGCGCGGCGAGAAGGGCGCCCTCGCCGGCGACCCCGAGGCCCTCGTCCTCGACCGCGAGCTGGTCGAACACCTCGTCGTCGAGGCCGATCACCTCCCGACCCTTGCGGGTGATCAGGTGCCGCCGGCGCACGACCGCCATCGGTGCGACGGCGGTGGCCCGGTAGAAGGGCTCCGCCACCGGCGCGCGCCAATCGACGACGAGCGGCGTGTGGCCCTCGTCCTCGACGGCCAGGCGCCCGACGTACCACCGAACCCCGCGTTCGAGGTCGAGGCGACCGAAGACCAGGGGTGACTCACCGATGTCGAGATCGGCCAGGCGGCGCTGGGTCACGTCCCAGGCGATATCGCGCTCGAGGCGGGCCTGGTGGGTGCCTCCGGCGCGCACGTCGGCGTATGCGGTCCGGACCCGTTCGGCCGCGGCTCGCATCGCCTCGAGCCGCGCGTACGCCGCCGTGACATAGGCCTGTTCAGCGGCGACTTCGGGGTCGATGCGGTCGGGCAAATTCGCTCCCCTGGATGAGCGGAACGAGATTTCAGGATGGGTCAGCCTAGTCCTTCTGCCCCAGAGCCCGGCCCCGAGCCCGGCCCCTGAGCCCGGCACCTGAGCACGGCCCAGAGGCAGACGAAGCGTTCTAGGCTCGAGTCGATGCCGACCGCGCTGTACTTCACGCCCGACGCCGGCGCAAACCGTCTCCTCGCGTCGGAGCCGCTCGCCGTGATGATCGGGATGCTGCTCGACCAGCAGGTGCCGATGGAGTGGGCGTTCAACGCGCCCGCGCTGTTGAAGGAGCGTCTGGGCGGCGACCCGCTCGACGCGACCGCGATCGCCGAGATGGAGCCGAGCGCGCTGGAGGCGATCTTCCGGGCGAAGCCGGCCTTGCACCGCTATCCGGGTTCGATGGCCAAGCGGACCCAGGCCTTGTGCGCGTACCTCGTCGAGCACTACGGCGGCCGGGCGGAGGCGGTGTGGACGGACGTGCCGACCGGCGACGAGCTGCTCACGCGCGTGGTCGCACTCCCTGGTTTCGGCCCGGCGAAGGCTCGGATCTTCGTCGGCCTGCTGGGCAAGCGACTCGGTGTGCGCCCGGCCGGGTGGGAGGTCGCAGCCGCCGACTGGCCTTCGATCGCCGACGTCGACTCCTATGAGCGCGTGCTGGAGATCCGCGAGAAGAAGCGTGCGATGAAAGCCGCGGCGAAGTCGGGCGATTAACCCGGCGATTCAACCCGGCGTTTCACCCAGTTGTCGATGTGACGACCCGGCGTGCGGTCGCGGTGGCCGATCCGGCCCGCGCCGTGAGCACATAGGTGTGCGGCTTGCCGTCGCAGGCGTAGTACTCGAGATGGCTTTGGGCGCCGCCGCCGAACGTGGCGAACGGCTTCCCGTCGATCGACAAGTCGACGGAGGACGCTCCGACTGCGGTCCATTGGAGCTGGATCATGGTCGGCGCGGTGCATACGGGTGAGGCCGGGCTGACGCTGAACTCGCTGATCTGCACGCTCGATCGGACGACGGTTGTTGTCGTTGTGCTCGTGGCCGTGCTCGTGGCCGTGCTCGTGGCGCCCGGTGTCGCCGAAGTCGTGGGCGACAGCTCGGTCGTCGTCGTCGCCAGGATCGACGAGGAGGCCGTCGTGGTGGTCGAGGGAACGGTCGCCTTGTGCCCGCTACCGCAACCGGCGAACGAAACCAGCGCGAGAACGGGGGAGAGAAGGAGGGCGAGGCGACCCATGAACGGAGGATACGCGGACGCGCCTCCGTATCCTGGTCGGGAATGTCTGGGTTCGTCGATACCGCGCAGAGCAACGTGAAGGGCGGTGACGGCGGCGCGGGCTGCGTCGGCTTCCGGCGCGAGTCGCACGTGCCGAAGGGTGGCCCGGACGGCGGTGACGGTGGTCGCGGCGGCGACGTGTGGTTGCGCGCGAATCGCAACGTCGCCTCGTTGCTGGCGTTTCGCGATCATCCGCACCGCCAGGCCGGGTCGGGTACGCACGGCAAGGGCCAGAAGCTGCACGGCAAGAGCGGGGCCGACCTCATCGTCGACGTGCCCGAGGGCACGGTCGTTCGCTCGCTCGCCGGCGAGCTGCTCGCCGACCTCCTGAACCACGGCGATACCTGGCTCGCGGCGCGCGGTGGCCGAGGCGGGCGCGGCAACGCGCGGTTCCTGTCGAACGCACGGCGAGCGCCGAGCTTCGCGGAGCAGGGTGAG
>JALYLU010000066.1:6168-6600 GCA_030774075.1 Actinomycetota bacterium
GGTGAGTACGGCGAGGAGCGCTGGCTCAAGCTGGAGCTCAAGCTGATGGCCGATGCCGCGCTCGTCGGCTTCCCGAACGCGGGGAAGTCGACGCTGATCTCGGTCGTCAGCGCGGCCAAGCCCAAGATCGCCGACTACCCCTTCACGACGCTCGAACCCCAGCTCGGCGTCGTGCGCTGGCAGGACCACGACTTCGTGTTGGCCGACATCCCGGGCCTGATCGAAGGCGCGGCCGAGGGCCGAGGCCTCGGTCACCATTTCCTGCGGCACATCGAACGCGCACGCGTGCTCGTGATCCTCTGTGACCTCGCGCCGGTCGACGGCCGCTCACCCGCCGAGCAGGAACGCGTGCTGCTGGACGAGCTCGGTCGCTACCGACCGGAGCTGTTGGAACGGCCGCGCCTCGTCGTCGGCAGCAAGGCGGACGTCGCG
>JALYLU010000066.1:6610-12759 GCA_030774075.1 Actinomycetota bacterium
GAGTTCGACGGGATGCGCATTGCGAGCGTGACGCGCGCGGGTCTCGACGAGTTCCGCGGGCACCTCGCGACGTTGATCGAAGCCGCGCGCGCGGCCGAGGGCGAAGTCGACCCGTACGTCGTGTTTCGGCCCGAGGAGCAAGGGTTCTCCGTGGTGCGCGAGGGCCCGAAGGAGTGGCGCGTGCAGGGTCGGCCCGCCGAGCGCGCGGTCGCGCTCGCCGACCTCACGAATTCCGAAGCGATGGCGTACGTCCAACAGCGGTTGCAGCGCATGGGCGTAGAGCGCGCGCTGGCGCGGGCCGGCGCCGCCCACGGCGACGTCGTGCGCATCGGCGACCACGAGCTCCTCTACGAGGAGCCGGCCTAGTGGCTGCCGCGGCTCCCGTAGCGGTCGTGAAGGTCGGCACGTCGTCGATCGCGAGGGAGTCCGGCGAGCTCGACGACGACGCGTTGACGAAGCTCGCGGGCGATCTCGCGACCGCGCGCCGAGCCGGGCACGAGGTCGTGCTCGTGATGTCGGGTGCGATCGCGGCGGGGATGCCGGCACTCGGGCTGCATCGCCGCCCGACCGACATCGGCACGTTGCAGGCGATCGCCGCAGTGGGCCAGCCGCGTCTGCTCGAGCGTATGAACGCGCTGCTCGGCTCGCTCGGGATCGTCGCCGGCCAGGTGTTGCTCACGCCGTATGACTTCGCGCATCGGAGCCAGTATCTCCACGCGCGCGCGACGCTCCAGAGGTTGCGCGAGTTGGGCGTGCTCCCGATCGTCAACGAGAACGACACGGTCGCCGACGACGAGATCCGCTACGGAGACAACGATCGGCTCGCGGCTCTCGTGTCGCATCTCGTCCACGCCGACACGCTGTTGCTGCTCACCGACACCGGCGGCGTGTTCACGGCCGATCCGCGTCGCGACGCCGACGCGTCGTTGATCGAGGAGATCGTCGAGGTCGACGAGGCGCTCGAGCAGGCCGTGGGCGGCGCGGGAACCGAACGTGGCAGCGGCGGGATGGCGAGCAAGCTCGCGGCGGCGAAGATCGCGGCCTGGTCGGGAGTGCGAGCCGTGATCGCGTCGGCCTCGGTTCCGAACGTGATCGCCGACGCGCTCTCGGGCCGGGCAGTCGGCACCTCGTTCGCACCGCGAGCGACCCGACTTTCGTCGCGGAAGCTCTGGATCGCGTTCGCGCAGGGTTCCGAGGGCCGGGTCACCGTCGACGCGGGCGCGCGCCGCGCGCTGGTCGAGGGCGGCAAGTCGTTGCTCGCCGCCGGAGTGCGCGCGGTCGAGGGTGCGTTCGACGCCGACGCGCCGGTGGAGATCATCGGCGACGACGGTCGCGTATTCGCGAAGGGGCTCTGTGGTTACGGCGCCTCGCAGCTGCGCGCCGTCGCGGGCAAGCGCACAGACGACTTGCCGAGCGGCTCACCGCGCGAGGTCGTGCATCGCGACGACCTCGTCGTCCTGCCGTGAGCCCGAAGGTTCAGTTCGAAGGACGGAAGCTCGCAGGCCGGCTTCGGGGGCGGGAAACGGCCAGACTTGACCGCTTGGTCAAGGGGTAGCCTGGCGCGATGCCTCCCGTCATCGAGCTCGGCCGCCGGGCGAAGGCCGCGAGCAGGCTGCTCGCCGGAGCGCCGACCCCGGCCAAGAACGGCGCCCTGCTCACGGCCGCCGACCTCCTTACCGAGCGGGCTCCCGAGATCCGGGCCGCCAACGACGTCGACCTCGAGGCGGCTCGGGCGGAGGGAGCGGCGGCCGGCCCGCTCGACCGATTGCGCCTGACCGATGCGCGGCTGGCGGCGATGGCGAACGGGCTGCGTACCGTGGCGGCGCTCCCGGACCCGGTCGGCGAGGTGCTCGACGGCTGGCGCCGGCCGAACGGCCTCGAGATCGTGCGGATGCGCGTGCCGCTCGGGGTGGTGGCGATCATCTACGAGAACCGCCCCAACGTCACGAGCGACGCCGCCGGGCTGTGCATCAAGGCGGGGAATGCCGCGTTGCTGCGCGGGTCGTCGTCGGCGCTGCGGTCGAACGTCGCCGTCACGCTGGTGCTGCGCGACGCGCTGGTCAAGCACGGGTTGCCCGAGGATGCGGGCATCCTCGTGGAGGACACCGCGTACGAGACGGCGACCCAGGTGATGCAGCTCACCGATTACGTCGACTGCCTGATCCCGCGCGGCGGGCCGTCGCTCATCGAGAGCGTGCGCGACAACGCCAAGGTGCCGGTGATCATCGACGGTGACGGCAACTGTCACGTGTACGTCGACGCGTCGGCCGATCTCGACGAAGCGATGAAGATCGTCGTGAACGCCAAGACACAGCGATCGAGCGTGTGCAACGCGGCTGAGTCGCTCGTGGTGCACGCCTCGGTGGCCGACGCGTTCGTGCCCCGGATCGCCGACGTGCTGCACGAACAAGGTGTCGAGCTCGTCGGTGACTCCGAGGCGCAGCGTCACTCATTGCACGTCGGCGCCGCGACCGACGACGACTACGGCCGCGAATACTCCGACCTGAAGCTGTCGATCGCGATCGCACCCGACCTCGACGCGGCGATCGCGCACGTCAACCACTACGGCACCGGGCACACCGAAGCGATCCTGACGCGCGATCTCGACGCGGCGCGCCGCTTCACGCGCGAGGTCGACGCGGCGGCCGTCGTCGTGAACGCGAGCACGCGCTTCACCGACGGAGAAGAGTTCGGCTTCGGCGCCGAGATCGGTATCTCGACCCAGAAGTTGCACGCGCGCGGCCCCATGGGTCTGCGCGAGCTGACCACGTACAAATACGTCATCTGGGGGGAAGGGCAGGTACGGGGGTAATGGGCGAACGGTTCGAATCCGTCGACGCGACCGCCGCCCGGTTGCGCGAAGTCGACTATCTCTCCGACACCAACATCGCGGGCGTCGTATACCTCGCGGAGCGGCTCGGAAAGCCCGTGCTCGTCGAGGGCCCCGCGGGCGTCGGCAAGACCGAGCTGGCCAAGGCGGTCGCGGCGACTGTCGGCGCGCGCCTCATCCGGCTGCAGTGCTACGAGGGTCTCGACGAGTCGAAGGCCATCTACGAGTGGAACTACAAGAAGCAGTTGCTCCGGATCCAAGCCGACCGCGAGCACGAGCGCGATTGGGAGACCGTCGAGTCCGACATCTTCTCCGAGGCGTTCCTGCTGACCCGCCCGCTGCTCGAGGCGATCCGGGCGGACGAGCCCGTCGTCCTGCTCATCGATGAGGTCGACCGGGTCGAGATCGAGACCGAAGCGCTGTTGCTCGAAGTGCTTTCCGACTTCCAGGTCTCGATCCCCGAGCTCGGGACGATCGTGGGCAAGCAGGTGCCGCTCGTGTTCCTCACCTCGAACAACACCCGCGAATTGTCGGAGGCATTGAAGCGGCGGTGCCTGTTCCTGCACATCGATTACCCCGACATCGAGCGCGAGAAGGAGATCGTGCGGGTGCGGGTACCTGAGGTCGATGCCGCGCTCGCAGGTCAAATCGCGAAGGTCGTCAACTCGATCCGCAACATCGACTTGAAGAAATCGCCGTCGATCTCCGAGACGATCGACTGGGCGCGCACACTTGTGTTCCTGGGCCGCAATGAGATCACGCCCGAGGTGCTCGGCGACACGTTGCACGTGCTGCTGAAGTATCAGAGCGACATCGCGAAGACGCGCAAAGAGCTGGGCGTCGACGCGCCCGCGGTCATCAAGAAGTAGCAGGTGCAGTGGAGCAAGCTCGACCATGCGATGTCGCGGGGGAGTGGTGAGGTGACGATCCTGCCGGCCGAGCCACACATGCTCGACGTGCTGCAGGGTTTCGTGCACGAACTTCGAATCGCGGGTCTGCCGGTGTCCATGACGGAGAATCTCGACGCGATGCGCGCCGTGGAGTTCGTGTCGCTCGACGAGCGCGAGTCGTTCAAGGCCGCGCTCGGCGCGACGCTCGTGAAGAACGCAGGCCACTATCGCGTCTTCGACACCGTGTTCGAGGTGTTCTTCTCGATGTTCTCGCCCGGCGTGAACGCCGACGGCGAGTCCGACCTCGACGCCGACGCCCAGGCGAACTTCGACGAGCTGCGCGCCGCCATGGATCAGGGCGGAGCGATGGGACAGGTCTCGAACGAAGAGCTCGCGCAAATGCTTCTCGACGCGCTGATGCGCATGGACCAGAACGAGATGCGAATGCTCGCCGGCGCCGCGGTGGCGCGTTTCGCCGGGATGGAGCCGGGGCGGCCGGTCGGCGGCGCGTACTACCTCTACCGAACCCTTCGACAGCTCGACGCCGACGGTCTCGTCTCGAAGATGATGGCCCGCGCCCAGGACGAGCAACAGATCGGCGGGGGCGCGTTCGACGAGCGGCTCGCGCGCGAAGACTTCGAGGGCCGGCTCAAGGTACTGAAGGAGCTGATCGAGGCCGAGATCCGGAGGCGGCTCGTCGCCGACCGCGGGGTCGAGGCGATGGCGCGCACGTTGCGCAAACCGCTTCCGGAAGACGTCGACTTCATGCACGCGTCGCGGGAGGAGATGCAACTTCTCCAGCGTGCGATCTACCCCTTGACCCGTGCCCTTGCCGCTCGCCTCGCGCAGCGACGCCGGCATCGCCGTCGCGGCCATCTCGACTTCCGCCAGACGGTGCGACACTCGATGTCGTACGGCGGGGTGCCGGTGGAGCCCAAATTCAAGCGGCCGCGCCCCTCGAAGCCCGAGATCATGGTCGTCGCCGACATCTCGGGCTCGGTCGCGTCGTTCGCACGTTTCACGCTGCAATTCGTGTACGCGATGCAGAGCGAGTTCTCCAAGGTCCGATCATGGGTCTTCATCGACGGCGTCGACGAGGTGACCCGTTTCTTCGACGAGTCGCAGGAGTTGAGCGAGGCGATTCACCGCGTCAACACCGAAGCGGACGTCGTGTGGGTCGACGGACACAGCGACTACGGCCACGCGTTCGAAGTGTGGCACGAGCGCCACATCCGTGAGGTGACGAAGAAGTCGTCGGTCATCCTGCTCGGCGACGCCCGGAACAACTACCACGCGTCGCAGGCCTGGACCGTCGCGGAGATGCGCAAGCGGGCCCGCAAGGTGTTCTGGCTCGACCCCGAACCGCGCGGGTACTGGGACACGGGCGACTCGATCGTGTCGGAGTACGCGCCGTATTGCGACGGCGTGTACGAGGTCCGCAACCTCCGCCAACTCCAGAAGTTCGTCGCCGACGTCGTGGAAGCCTGAGCCGTCCAGACGGCCGGAACGTACGCTGGATCGATGCCCGCGACCGAAGACCTCGCGTTGGCACGTCTCGGCTGGGACCCCGCGCTGGCCGCGGCGGCCGCAGCCGAGCTCGCGTATGCCGACGCGAGTCCCGGCCGCGTGGCGCGGGTCGATCGCGGGTGGGCCACGGTGCTGACCGCGAGCGGAACGGAGCGTGCGCAGCTCGCCGGGCATTCCGTGGCGACGGGCGATTGGCTCCTCGTGCGGGACGGCAACGTCGTCGCTTCGTTGCCGCGTCGCTCTGCGTTCGTGCGGGGTGACGCCGGCGAAGGCCGGGCCCGCAGGCCCCAGGTCGTCGCCGCGAACGTCGACGTCGTGTTCGTCGTGCAGGCGTTGAACAACGGGCCGAACAGCCGGCGTCTCGAGCGCGAGCTCGTGCTCGCGTTCGAGAGCGGGGCGACCCCGGTCGTCGTCCTGTCGAAGGCCGACCTGGTCGGTCGGGCCGAGGTCGAGCGCGGGATCGAGGTCGCGCGCGAGGCCGCGGTGGAGGTCGAAGTCGTGGTGACGAGCGCAGTCACCGGAGCTGGATTCGACCGGTTGCGAACGCTTGCCCGCGCGGGTCGCACGGTTGCGCTCATCGGCGCTTCCGGTGTCGGCAAGTCGAGGCTCGTGAACGGGCTTGTCGGCGAGTCGGTGCAGGCGATCGGCGACGTGCGCGAGAACGATCAGCGGGGACGGCACACCACGACCGCTCGGGAGCTCGTCGCGCTCCCGGATGGGGGTTGGCTCATCGACACGCCGGGCCTGCGCTCGGTCGCGTTGTGGGACGCGGACGAGGGCCTGAGCCGTGTGTTCTCCGACGTCGAGACGCTGGCCGCGCAGTGCCGGTTCACGAACTGCTCGCACGGTCCCGAACCCGACTGCGCCGTGCGCGCGGCGATCGAGCGCGGTGAGCTCGACGC
>JALYLU010000067.1 GCA_030774075.1 Actinomycetota bacterium
GCGCGGGTTCGGTACCGTCGGCGCCGTCACGGCGAAGCCGGTGTTGCCATTCGCATCTTTTATCTCTCCCCAGGTGCCGTAGCGGGGGTTGACCCAGACGTGGAGAGCCTTCAGGCGCGCGGTCAAGACCGCGCCCGCGGCCTGCGTCAGCGCTTGCGCGAATTGCTGGTCGCCGACCGGGTCCCAACGTCGCTCCAAGATGAGGTGATAGCCGTACTGGGTGTGGACGGGACCGGTCACGACGCCGAGCGGGGCGGCTTCGGCCGCGCTCTGGAACTCGGGGACGAACTCGCTCGGGGCCAGGCAGCCGAGCGCACCACCACGCGTGCCCGATGTGGTGTCGATCGACTGCGCGCGCGCAACCACGTCGAACTTCTGCCCGGCGCGGATGCGGGCCAACGCGGCGTCGGCCTGAGCCTTGGTCTTCACCAAGATGTGCGAGAGGAACCGACCCGAGGGACACGTCTGGTAATAGCGGTAGACGGCGAACAGCCGCGCGTCGCGATCGATCAGCTTCGACGAGAACGTCTTCGAGAACGCGGCGAAGACGGGCTGGGAGAACGAGTTGTCCTGATCGGTGGTCGCGTTGTTCGTGTCGTCCGGCGTGACCGCGACGCGCGAACTCTGGGCCTCCGCGTCGACGGCCGTCTGCCGCACGAGGGTCGTCAGCCAGCGACTCGACAGCTCCTGGTCGGTCGAGGCGTCACCCCCGACGTTGGGGAAGAGGCTGCTCGATTTCAGCGCCTGGACGAACTTCGCGTTCGCGAGCAGATCGTGCAGTTCTTGATCGAGCTCGCTCCGGCTGATGTGAACGGTGTGGTCGCCGTTGCCGTCGTGGAACGTGACCGTCGCGGCATCGGAGAGCCGGCTCGAGCAACCGCCCGACCCGATCGAAGCGACGATGAGGGGAACCGCGAGGAGGCGGAACCGGCGAGCGATCATCCGGCGGATGGTACTGGGGCCGTCTCCGGAAGCCCTGTCTGCACACCGTCCGCGTCGGCCGGGGTGATCGCGTCGAGCAACCTGAGCAACGCCTGGGCGATGGAGAGCTCGCCGCTGGCCGTGATCGGGACGACGACCGCGTCGGGGAGGACCCGGGCCCGCGCGACCATGCGCTGCAATCGCACTTCCTGCGACTTGAGCAGGTGCCAGCCGTCGAGGCGAGCGTGGCCCTTCTGCACCGACACGGCCCGGATGCCGAGCCGCAGGGACGCGGCGCGCAAGCGCGCGACATCGAGCAACGCGGCCGCGGGCGGCGGCGGCGGTCCGTAGCGGTCCTCCCATTCGGCGCGCACGTCGTCGACGTCGGCGGGGGTCGTGACCGCGGCGAGGCGCCGGTACGCCTCCATGCGCACGTCATCGCGCGCGATGTAGTCGCGCGGAAGGTGCGCGGTTACCGGCAGGTCGATCTGCACCTCGGCCGGGTGCTCGGGGAGCGCGCCCGTCAACTCACCCACCGCCTCGGTGACCATCTCGACGTAGAGATCGAATCCCACCGCGGCGATGTGGCCCGACTGTTCCGCTCCGAGCAGGTTGCCCGCACCGCGTATCTCGAGGTCGCGCATCGCGATCTTGAAGCCGGAACCGAGATCGGTGAACTCGCCGATCGTCTTCAGCCGTTCGTACGCCTGCTCACTCAGCGATCGATCCGGCGGGTAGAGCAGATACGCATACGCGCGCTGACCGCGGCGCCCGACCCGGCCGCGCAGCTGGTACAGCTGCGAGAGACCCAGCATGTCGGCTCGATCGACAACGAGCGTGTTGACCGTCGGCATGTCGAGTCCGCTCTCGACGATCGTCGTGCACACGAGCACGTCGTGCTCACGATCCCAGAACTCCTGCACGACACGCTCGAGCCGGTTTTCGTCGAGTTGGCCGTGTGCGATCGCGACGCGGGCCTCTGGAACGAGGCGCTTGACGTCGTCGGCGACGTGCGCGATGTCGTGTACGCGGTTGTGCACGTAGAGCACCTGCCCCTCGCGCAGCAGCTCGCGCCGGATCGCTTCGGACACCGCCCGCTCGTCGAGCTCGCCGACGTACGTAAGGATCGGCTGACGATCCTCGGGAGGTGTGTTCACCAGTGACAGATCGCGGATGCCGGTGAGCGACATCTCGAGGGTGCGCGGTATCGGCGTGGCAGTGAGCGTCAGCACGTCGACGCTCGTCCGCCACTCCTTGATCCGCTCCTTGTGCTGCACGCCGAACCGCTGTTCCTCGTCGACGACGAGCAGGCCGACGTCCTTGAACGCGATGTCGGCGCCGAGCAACCGATGGGTACCGATGACGATGTCGACGGTGCCGTCACGCAAGCCCTTCACGACGTCGTTCTGTTCCTTGACGGTCAGGAAGCGCGAGAGCACCTCGACCCGCACCGGATAGTTCGCGAACCGCTCGCGAAACGTCTGGCCGTGCTGGCTCGCGAGGAGCGTGGTCGGCACGAGGATCGCGACCTGCTTGCCGTCGAACACCGCTTTGGCGGCCGCGCGCAGCGCGACCTCGGTCTTGCCGTAGCCGACGTCGCCGCAGATGAGGCGATCCATCGGCACCGGCCGTTCCATGTCGGCCTTGGTCTCGACGATCGCCTGGGCCTGGTCGGGCGTTTCCTCGTACGGAAAGGCCTCTTCGATCTGTTGCTGGAACGGCGTGTCCGGACCGAACGTGTGTCCCTCGGTCGCGAGCCGGCGCCGGTACAGCACCACGAGCTCGCCCGCGATGTCGCGCACGGCTTTGCGCACGCGCGCCCGTGTCTTGTCCCAATCCCCGCCCCCCATCTTCGAGAGCTTGGGCTCCTCGCCGCCCGTGTACTTGCGGATGAGACCGATGTCCTCGGAATCGACGTAGACGCGATCGCCGCCCTTGAATTCGACGACGAGCCGGTCGCGCGTGATGCCGAACATCTCCTTCGTCTCCATGCCGTGGTAGCGGCCGACACCGTGAACGCGGTGCACGACATAATCGCCGGCCGTCAGGCCTTCGTAGTGGTCGAGACCCTTGCGGGCGCCACGCGCGCGACGGTGGACGCGCCGGCGGCCGGTCAGGTCGGCCTCGGCCACGAGCGCGACCTGCTGAGTCGGGAGCACCGCGCCACGGTCGAGCGGCGCGACGACGACGTGAATGCCGGCTGAGCGGAGGACCGCGCCGTCGTCGGGGATGGCGGCAATGCGATCGACGTTGACGCCCTCGGCGGAGAGGATCTGCTCGATGCGATCCGCGCTGCCACTGCCCTCGGCCGCGATGAACACCTTGAACCCGTCGCGCTCGAGGGCGTTGAGCCGCTTCGCGAGCGCGTCCGCGTCGCCCACGACCGGATCGAACGCGCTCGCCGCGAGCACTGGCGTGTCCGGGTGGTCGGATACGGCGAGCACGGGAACGGGTTGCGCCCGGGTGTGGGCGAGCAGCCGGTCGAACGGAAGCGATAGGCGCGGTGTGTCGGCCTCGTCGACCTGCGCGCCCCATGTGATCGCAAGGGTCCGTGCGAGCGCCGCCTCCTCGTCGAGCAACTCCTGCGCGCGGTCGCGCAGGCGCCGGGGCTCGATGATCGCGACGAGCGCCGACGGCGGCAAGAGATCGGGCAGCAGGTGCTCGTCGGAGGTCAGCCACGGCAACCACGACTCCATGCCGTCGAAGGTGTTGCCCTCCGCGAGCCGTTCCCACTGCTCACGGCCCCAGGGATGCTCCTGGAGGAGCTGGCGGGCGCGGGCCCGGACCTCCTCGGTCGGCAGTAGCTCCCGTACCGGAAAGATCCACGATTCGTTGATCTCGACCGACGAGCGCTGGTCGGCGACCGAGAATCGTGAGAGGCGATCGACCTCGTCGCCCCACAGATCGACGCGAACCGGATGATCAGCCGTTGCGGGGTAGACGTCGACGATCGAGCCTCGCACCGCGACCTCGCCGCGCGCCTCGACCTGGTACTCGCGCCGGTAGCCGATCGTGACCAACCGCGCGACGAGCTCGTCGCGGTCGATCCGCGCACCGGCACGCACGACGACGGGCTCCACGTCCTCCACGTGCGGGCCGAGGCGCTGTACGAGCGCACGCACGGGCGCGACGATTGCGCGCGGCAGATGCTCGCCGCCGGCGCGCAACCGCCAGATCACCCGCAACCGCCGGCCCATCGTCTCCGTCGCGGGCGAGACCCGTTCGAACGGCAGCGTCTCCCACGCGGGGAAGAGCTCGACCGCGTCGTCACCCAGGTACTCGCGCAAGTCAGCGGTGATTCGCTCGGCCTCGACACCGGTCGGAACCGCGACGACGATCGGGCGCCGGGCGGTGGCGCGGGCGAGCGTGGCCGCGAAGAGGGCGCGGGCCGGCTCCGGAACGGCGACCGGGCGCGCGACACCACCGGTTGCCGCGGCGACGACCGGGGAGTCGGCAAACAGGGTGGTGAGTCCGGCAAGTGTCGGCTGCATGAGCGCGCGTTCAACCCGAGAGCGCGGGCGCGCCCCCGGGGTGATCAGACCAGCGTAGACGTTGGTATCCCGGCCGGAGCCCTCAGTCCGGGCCGGCGGCGCGGCCGTTGTAGCGGTTCATCGCCGCCTCGACGCCATCGGTCACGATGCGCTCGACGGCGTCGGCCGCCTCCTCGATGGTCACGTCCATCGCCTCGCGTTCGCGCTTGGAGACGCGTGACAACACATGGTCGGCGCCGCGCTCCTTGGAGGAGGGCTTGCCGACGCCGATCCGCACTCGCGTGAACTCGTCGGTGTGCAGGTGCTGCTTGATCGATCGCAGACCGTTGTGGCCCGCCAGGCCGCCGCCGACCTTCAACCGCAGCACCGCAGGTTCGAGATCGAGCTCGTCGTGCACGATGACGATTCGATCGGGTTCGACGCCGAGACGGCGCGCCAGCGCGCCGACCGCCTCGCCCGAGTCGTTCATGTAGGTGAGCGGGATCGCGAGCGCGACCCGCTTGTCGCCGATTCGCACCTCGTCGCCGCGGGCGCGACCCTTCGATCCGCGCAACTTCCCACCGTGTCGGCGCGCGAGCAGCTCGACGACCTCGGCGCCGACGTTGTGACGCGTACGCGAGAACTCGTCGCCCGGATTGCCGAGCCCGACCACCAAGAGGTCGACGGGCACGAGAACCCGCTACTCCTCGGGGGGCGCCTCGGCCGGCGCGGCGCCGCCTTCTGCAACCGCGCCCGCGGCGGCTTCGGCGGCGGCTTCGACTTCGGCACCTTCCTCCACCTCCGCAACTCGCGGCGCGGAGATCTGTGCGACGAGGTCGTCGCCGTCCTGGAGCACGGTGACCCTGGGTGGCACGGCGAGATCGCGCACGTACACCTGCTCGCCGATCTCGAGCGCGCTGACGTCGTACTCGATCGACGGCGGGAAGTCGCTCGGCTTCGCCTCGACGGTGAGCGTGTGCACGAGCTGCTCCAGGATGCCGCCCCGCACCGCCCCCTCGGCTTCGCCGGTGAGGTGCACGGGAATCTCGGCCTGGATGGTCTGGTCGGCGCGCACGCGCACGAAGTCGACGTGCATCACCGTGCCCTTGACGGGATGGCGCTGGATCTGACGCGCGATCGCGAGCTCATCCGCGCCGTCGATCTTCAACGTGATCAGCGTGTTCATGCCACTACCGCCCGACAGGATGTGTACGAGCTCGCGCGAGGAAACCGAGACCGAGACGTTGTCGTCGCCCAGGCCGTACACGACGGCCGGGACGAGTCCCTCGCGGCGGATGCGGCCGGCCGGACCCTTGCCGGCGGCGGGGCGGCGTTCTGCAGTGAGCGTGGCGTCAGCCATGGCGCTTCGATCCTCGGGAGACGAAAAGGTGAACAGGAGATTGTCGCGCACCGCGGGCGGCGGACGAGAATCCCCCAGGATCGGGTCTAAAAGGCCGTGTTGGGAATCTCGGCCGGCGGCGTGCCGATCACGAAGGCGATCTCCTTGTGATCGGTCAACGGGATCGTCCTGGGGTCGCCGTCGAACCTCGTGCCGTTCACGTAGGCCACGACGTCCGTCGCCGGCTTGCAGTAGGTCGCGACGCAGTTCGCGTCAAGTCGCACGTTCCACTCGATGAAGAGTTGACCGAGGGTGTTGTTCGCCTGCGTGGGCGACTCAGTGTGCAGGATGCCCGTGACGTCGTGCGTGTGCAGCGGCGAGATGCAGGGCTGGTCACACGGAATCACGATGCCGCCGTACGACGGCAATCCGTCCGCCGTGAACTTGTGCACGCCCGGATTGGCGATATCGATCCCGATACCAGCCGGCACGAGGATGTGTTTGCCGTCGATGAAGACGTCGAGATGCGAGTGCACGTGGTACTGCAACTGTTCGGCCGGCTCGGGTACGAGCCCCGCGGCGCGCGCTCGTGCCATCGGATCGCTCGGCGCCGGCCACGGCGCCGGATCTTTCGACGACGGCTTGGGCGCGGTGATGGGCGCGTTGCTCCGCCCCGAGGCGGACTTCGGCTTCGACGAGCTACCGCACGCGGCCACTGACAACGCGACCGAGACGAAGATGAACACGAACGCGCGAGCGTTCAACAATGTTCCTTCATCACATATTGTCGCCGCCGAAGAGCTCGCTCACCGAGCCGTCTTCGAACACGGCGTCGATCGCCTCCGCGAGAAGGGGCGCGATCGAGAGCACGCGCAGGTTGTCGAAGCGCTTCTCGTCGGAGATCGGCACCGTGTTCGTGACGACGACCTCGCGAATCGGTCCGTTCTTCAGGCGATCGACGGCAGGGCCCGAAAGCAAGCCGTGCGTAGCCGCGATGTACACCTCGACCGCGCCACGATCGATGAGCAGGTTGGCCGCGCTGACGACAGTACCGGCCGTGTCGATCATGTCGTCGACGATGATGCACGTGCGACCGTCGATGTCACCGACGACCTCCGTTGCGACCGCGACGTTGTGTGTGCCCTTGGGCCGGCGCTTGTCGATGAACGCGATATCGGCGTTGAGCCGGTCGGCGAAGCGGCGGGCGAGCTTGCCGCCACCCGCGTCGGGGGCCACGATCACCGCGTCATCTACGACGTTGTCCTTCAGGTACTCCGCGATCACGGGCACCGCGGTGAGGTGGTCGACCGGGTAGTCGAAGAAGCCCTGGATCTGGCCGGTGTGCAGGTCGACGGTGACCACACGATCCGCGCCCGCGGCCGTCAACATATCGGCGACGAGGCGCGCCGTGATCGGCTCCCGGCCTTCGGCCTTGCGGTCCTGGCGCGCGTAACCGTAGAACGGGCAAACGGCGGTGATCCGCTTCGCCGACGCGCGTTTCGCGGCGTCGATCATGATGAGCTGCTCCATGAGCAGATCGTTGATCGAGCCGCCGTGCGTCTGGAATACGAAGACGTCGGCGCTACGGATGTTCTCGCCGTAACGGCAGTAGATCTCGCCGTTGGCGAACGTCGAGAGCACGCACTCACCGAGCGGGATCTCGAGGTGTGCGGCGACCTCGGTCGACAGCTCCGGGTGACCCCGACCCGCCACGAGAATCAATCGCTTCTTGGTGACCAGCTCCATCAGGCGCCATCCTCGCGCGTCGGGCGCGTGTCGCGCGCCGGAACCCCGCGCACGTGGCGTCCGGGGGCGACATCGTTGGTGACGACCGACCCCGCGCCCGTGTCGGCATCGTCACCGATCTCGACCGGCGCGACGAGCGAGGTGTGGACGCCGGTGTGCACGCCGTCGCCGATCGTCGTGCGATGCTTGTGCTCGCCGTCGTAGTTGGCGGTGATCGTGCTGGCGCCCAGGTTGACACCCGATCCGATGTCGGCGTCGCCGACGTAGGACAGGTGCGGGACCTTCGTCCCCTCGCCGATCTCGGAGTTCTTGATCTCGACGTAGGTCCCGATCTTCACGCCCGCAGCCAGGCGTGTTCCCGGCCGCACGCAGGCGAACGGACCCACCTCACAGTCGTCGCCGATCTCGCATTCGCGCGCGACCGCGTTCGAGATGCGGACGCCCTCGCCGACGACGACGTCGGTCAGGCGACAGTCAGGTCCGACGACCGAGCCGGCGCCGACGACCGTCCGACCTTCGAGGATCGTGCCCGGGAGCAGCCGGACGTCGGTCTCGAGCTCGACCGTCGCGTCGATATAGGTCGCGGCCGGATCGACCATCGTGACGCCGGCGCGCATCCACACGCGATTGATGCGCCGCCGGAGTTCGGCCTCGGCTTCCGCGAGCTGCACGCGGTCGTTGACCATGATGGCCTCGGCCGGATCCTCGGTCTCCAGCGCGATGACGTTGTGTCCTGCGGCGCGCAGGACCGCGATCGCGTCGGTCAGGTAGTACTCGCCCTGCTCGTTCTCCGGGCTCAAGCGGCGCAACGTCGGAGCGAGGAGACCCCGCCGGAAGCAGTAGATAGAGGTGTTGATCTCCTTGATCTCGCGCTCCTCGTAGGTCGCGTCGGCGTGTTCCACGACCGCCGCGACGCGCCCGTCCTTGCCGCGCACGACGCGGCCGAGACCATCCGGCGCCGCGACCGTCGCGGTGAGGATCGCCGCCGCCGCGTCCTGCAAGCGGTGCTCGGTCGCGAGCCGGGCGATCGTCTCCGCGCGCACGAGCGGCGCGTCCCCGGGAAGCACGAGGATGTCGTCCTCGGCATCGAGATCGTCGAAGACGGTGAGCGCCACGCTCACCGCGTCGCCGGTGCCGCGCTGCACCCGTTGCTCGACGAACTCGACGGGCACCTCGGTGACGAGCTGGTCGTGCAACGCCTTCGTCACCCTCTCGGCCGCGTGCCCGACGACCACGACGATCCGTTCGAGCGGCAGCTCGGCGAGCGCGTCGACGACGTGCAGCACCATCGGCCGACCGCAGAGCTGATGCAACACCTTCGGCGTACCGGAACGCATCCGCGTGCCCTCTCCCGCGGCGAGGACAACGGCACTCAGGGGTCGGTACTGCCTCATACGAGCTCCCCTTCTGTTAGGGCTCGGGGGCGAGGGTTCGAACCTCGACTCAGGACTCCAAAGGACCTTGTGCTGCCGTTACACCACCCCCGAACGGCATCGACGTTAGCTGCCGCTGCAGGGGCCATTCGCGCCTTCTGGTAGCGTCGGCGTTCTCCATGGGCTCGTTGATCAAGAAGCGCCGCAAGCGCATGCGCAAGAAGAAGCACAAGAAGCTGCTGAAGAAGACCCGCTGGCAACGTCGCCAGCAGGGTAAGTAGGCAGCGGCCGCCCCACCGGGGGCGGCCGTTTCGCGTTCACCGTTCGCGCGTTCAAGGATCGAGCACGACCCCGGCGGGGACAGTTGAGGCGAGCCATACGGAACCCGAGAGTGCGGCCGCGACGCGGGTGCGCGCCCGCTCGGCGTCGACGACGTTTCCGAACACGACCGCGTACGACGAGCCGCTTCCGGCCAGGATCGCGGGCGCGCCCGCGGCGGCCTCGAAGCGCCGCCTGAAGTCGATCAGGCGCGGCTCGATCTGCTCGGCCGCCGCCTGAAGGTCGTTGATCTCGTGGTGAGGACCGCCGAGCTCGTCCCACGCGCGGTACACGGCGGCGCTCGAGCAACCGAAGCGCGGCGTCGCGACCACGAACACCAGCGCCGGCGGGTCGCCCGCCTCCAGCTCGTCGCCGATGCCGCGGACGCGCGCGAACCCGCCCAGCATACAAAACGGAACGTCGGCCCCGAGCGCCGGCGCGAGCCGAGGGTCGGCCTGCAAGGCGACGAGCACGGCGGCCGCGTCGGCGGAACCGCCGCCGAGGCCGCCGCCCGACGGGATGCCTTTGTGCAGCTCGATCTCGAGGGTTGTCCGGCACGCGTCGGCCGCGCGCCAGGCCAGGTTCGACGCGTCGGCCGGCACGCCTTCCGCGAACGGGCCGGTGATCGTCAACGACGTACGTGTCGCCGGTTTGAGGACGAGCGAGTCGTGCGGTTCGTCGATCGAGACCATCGTCGCGTCGAGCTCGTGAAATCCGTCCGCACGCGTACCGGTGACGTGCAGCGACAGCGTGAGCTTCGCGAACGCGTCGACCGTGACCTCACGCATCGGCGAGCTTCGCCCAATCCGCGAGCGAGAGGGTTTCGGCGCGCGCCTGCGGGTCGACCTCGGCCCGCGCGAATCGTTCGGCGTCGACCCACCCCTCCAAGGTGTTGCGCAGCGTCTTGCGCCGCGTCGCGAAGCCTGCCCGTACGAGGTCGAACATGCGATCGACGTTCTGCACACTCACGGGCGGGCGCTCGTGACGAACGAACCGTACCAGCGCGCTCTCGACCTTGGGCTTCGGAACGAAGACGTTCGGCGACACCCTGCCGACCACCGTCGCCGTTGCGTAGTACGCGACTTTGACCGACACTGCACCGTACGCGTCGTCGCCGACGCCGGCGGCCAGCCGCTCCCCCACCTCGCGCTGCACCATGACCAACAGTCGTTTGATCATGGGCGCGGTTTCGAGCGCGCGCACGACGACCGGAGTCGCGACGTTGTACGGCAGGTTCGCCACCATGACCCAAGACCGCGAGCCGAGCCGCGCCTCCCAGTCGACGCGCAACGCGTCGTCGTGGACGACCGAGACGTCGCGACCTGCCACGACCTCCTCGAGGATGGGCACCAGATGACGATCGAGCTCGATCGCGCACACATGTACACCCGCGTCGGCCAACGCGACGGTGAGCGACCCCATACCCGGACCCACCTCGACGACCCGCTCGTGCGGTTGCACCTCCGCCAGCCGGACGATCCGGCGCGCGGTATTCGGATCGGCGAGGAAGTTCTGACCCAGCGCCCTCGACGGCCGGACCCCATGGTGCGCGAGGAGCTCGCGTATCTCGCTCGGGGTCACCGTTCGACGCCGAAAGCGCGCACCGCGTTCACGCGCGTGATCTCGGCGATCTCCGCCGGCTCGACACCGCGTGCCCGCGCCAGCGCGGCACCGACCGCGACGACGAGTGCGGGTTCGTTCGGCCGGCCCCGATGCGGCTCGGGCGTGAGAAATGGCGAGTCGGTCTCGACGAGGACACGATGGTCGGGAGTGATTCGCGCCGCCTCACGAAGCGCAACGGCGTTCTTGAACGAGACGATGCCGCTGAACGACAGGTAACAGCCACGTTCGAGCGCAGCGCTCGCTTCCTCCGGACCGCCGGTGAAGCAGTGGAAGATCGTTCGTTCGGGCACACCTTCGTCGTCGAGCACGCGGAACGTGTCGCTCCACGCGTCGCGCGAGTGGACCACGAGCGGTTTGCCCGCGTGGTTCGCGACCCGAACCTGGAACCGAAAGGCCGTCTCCTGTTCGTCTCGCGGCGAGTGCTCGTAGAAGAGGTCGAACCCGCATTCACCGACGGCGACGCATGCTTCGGACACCGCGAGGGGCTCGAGCATCTCCCACTGGGCGGAGAGCTTCGACGCGTCGTGGGGATGGAGGCCGACCGTGGCATAGACGTCGGGATGCCGCCCGGCGAACATCAGCGCGGCCTGCGACGTCTCGAGATCGGTGCCGACGCACACCATCCACTCGACGCCGGCGGCGCGCGCCCGCGCGACGTGCTCCTCACCTCCCGCGAGCTGCAGGTGGCAGTGGGAATCGACCCACCGCGGGTTCATCACGCTTCCTTGCGGGGGAACAGTGGCGCGCCCTTCTCCAGCGCCGCGCCGGCGGGCAGTCGTCCCCACGAGACCGCCTCGGGCAACCGTTCGTCGGCGGGCACCCCGGTCAGACCGAGTCGCCGCCACAGCTCGTCCGCCGCGTTGGGAATCAACGGCGATGCGAGCAGCGCGACGATCCGCAGCGATTCGAGACAGTCACCCAACACCCGCGCGACCGCGGGGGCGTTGCCCTGCTTGTTCAGCTCCCAGGGCTTGCTGTCCTCGATGTACGCGTTCGTCGCGCGGATGAGCTCCCAGACCGAGCCGAAGCCACCGGCGAAATCGAGACGGGCCATCGCGTCGGACTGCCCCGAGAAGGCGCTCGCGGCCGCGTACCGCAACGGCCCGTCGGCGCGCTCGTCGGGAACGACCCCGCCGCAATAGTTCATCGCCATGTTGAGCACCCGGTTGGCGAGGTTCCCGAAGTTGTTGGCCAGATCGGAGTTGTACCGCTGCACCATCGCCTCGTACGAGAAGTCGCCGTCGGGACCGAATCGCTGGTCGACCATGAAGTGGTAGCGGAAGCCGTCGACACCGAAGTCGGCGACGAGATCGGCGGGTGCAATCTGGTTGAGCCGGGTCTTGCTCATCTTCTCGCCCCCCACGAGCAACCAGCCGTGCGCGAAGACGCACCGCGGCGGCGCGAGGCCGGCCGCCATCAACATCGCGGGCCAGTACACCGCGTGGAATCGCAAGATGTCCTTGCCCACGAGGTGGTAGTCGACGGGCCACCACTTGGCGAAGCGCGCGTCGTCGCTCGCGTACCCCACCGCCGTGCAGTAATTGAACAACGCGTCGGCCCACACGTACGCGACGTGCTTCGGGTCCCAGGGGAGCGGCACGCCCCAGTTGATCGACGTGCGACTCATGGAGAAGTCCTGGAGGCCACCCCGGATGAAGCCGAGCACTTCATTCATCCGCGACTCGGGCTGCACCGCGTCGGGATGCTCCGCGTAATGCGCGAGCAAGCGGTCGGTGAAGCGCGACAGCTTGAAGAAGTAGTTCTCCTCGGTGACGCGCTCCACGGGGGTGCCGTGGATGGGGCACATCCCGTCGACCAGATCGTCCTCGGTGTAATAGAGCTCACACCCGACGCAGTACAGCCCTTCGTACGTGCCGAGCTCGATGTCGCCGCCGTCGTAGACCGCCTGCAGGAATCGTTCGACGGCGCGGTAGTGCCGC
>JALYLU010000068.1:0-4353 GCA_030774075.1 Actinomycetota bacterium
AGACAGTTGCTTGGTTGTCTGCATGGTTCCGATTGTGGCGGACTGTTCGGGTGCGAACAATGGGTGCAGGGGGTACACGCGCCATGCCGCATGGAAAGGCGAATCTCACCGTCTGGGAAGCCCCGAGGGATGCGGCCGAGCCCGCAAATCAGCTATTCAGCGCGCGTTCCGCGCGGCCCGCGATCGTGTGCTCATCGCGCTTGTGGTAGTAGGCGTCGTCGCAGCGTTCTCATCGTCGTCCAGATCGCGCTGTCGTTTGCGTGGCGGCCCTCATGCAGTGTCGCGACTCGGACTCTTTCCACGCCGAGACGACGGCTGCGACCGCCATTTGCGCACCTACGAACCCGTCGGCGCGGTGTGGAGCTACTGCACCAGGTGTGGTGTGTTCAGGGCGAGGTCGTGTACTCGTACCAGCCCTTGCCGGTCGTCGTCGTCGTTGCGACGAGACGCAAGTCGTTGCTCATTTGTCCGTTCGCGGACCAGGCGTTGAGTGTGGCGGCGTGCGAGAGCGTTTCGACGTGGTGCGTCAACCAGTCGAGGATCTGTACCGGACCGCTCGGCCCGCCGTCATTGAAACTGACATAAGGCGAGTCGAACTTGTCGAAGACGAGGAACCGCCCGTTGCCGAAGCTGTTCATCGCGGCGACGTCGTGCGGTCCGGTGTCAAAGACCGCGGCGCCGATGTTGTTGATGAGGATGGCATGCGAGCTCTCGACGCAGGATGCCACGCCCGCCACATCGGGACAGTCGCTCGCGCCACCGTCCGCCACTATCCTCTCGCGGTACAGCCACGCCGTCCCGCCGTCATCTGAGATGAACGATCGAGCGATCCCTTCCTGCGTCGTGTTCGTGTAACGACGGATCAGCTTCCCCGAGGGAAACGCGACGAGTTCGGCCCACGATTCGTCGATCACCAGGATCGGCGGGAAGGTGCTCTCGTCGATGTGGATCCTCTCATGCACCTGAAGGAAGCCGGCGCCCGACGGGGCGAGCGAGAAGGTGTCGGTCACGGAGGCGGGGATGCTAGTGAGGTTGGGCCGATCGATCTTCGTGGCGGTGTCGAGGTCGACGAACCGTGCGATCGGGTTGGTGCCCGACAGCGTGTATTCGACCTTGCGGCCGTCGTTCGAGATGCCTTTGGCTTGCGCGCTTGTGGTGCCGGCCGGACGGGGGAAGCCGGTTTCGACGAGCCCGACGGATTTATCGGCGGTCTTCCACGTCTTCACCGCGCCGTCGGTGTCGACGAACACGCCGAAGGTCAGGTCCTTGGAGAACACGATTCCGCCGGGCGGCGTGAGGGTGGTCCCCGACGACCACAGCACCTGCCCGCTATTCGTGTCGAGGAGGATTCGGCTGCCGTCGGCGCTGGTGCGCAGCGCGCGGTTGCAGCCCGGCAGCGCGACGACGGAACCGTCGCTTCGGTTGACGCGCCAACATCCTGCTGCGGGCACGGTCGCGCCCGCGCCCGTGGCTCGCACGACCGCGAGCGTGCCGTTGCCGGACAGCAGGTCGAACGTGACCGGCGCGCTCGGGTCTTCTTTGACCGCGAAGGTGGGGTGCAGCACTGGGTCGCAGGCGGCGAGGCCACCACGCCAACCACAGCGGCCGCCGCGGTAGCGATGCGTTTCCATGGTCGCCTACGCCAAAGATCGACGGGCGTCACGAGCCGAATAATAAGCCCGAGACCAACCGACGACCACTGCAAATATGGCGCAGTTCGCGCAAATGCGCCGCCCGCGACTGCTTCGATATGGCAATGGCTTGGCAGCGGAAGCTGCGCCTGTATCGAGGAAGTGACAAGGTTGATCAAACTGGCGGTGCCATCGCAGCGCGGCCTCACGAGCGGTGCGCGGCCGGCACAACCAGCTCCTTGTCGAACGCGCCTTACCGAGTTCGAGTGGGCCTTCACGCGTCCTCGGCACCGAGTGCGTAACCGCGCTGCCCTAGTGGCATAACAGCGCCAGAGAGCATTCGGGGCGGTCGTGTTCGAGTCCCAGTGGGTGTACAACGATCCGGCGTCCGCGAGGGCGTGCTCGTTTCAGCTCTTGACCGCGAGGAGGCGCCAACTGCCCGGTACTCCGGGGAGCTCGTGGTCGCCTCGGTCATCGAATTCGAGTCCAGCGCCGGCGACGAGGTCCGTCACAGTGCGGGTGACGAGCACCTCACCCGGCGCGGCGCGCGCTGAGACGCGTTGGCCGATGTGGACCGCGATCCCACCGATGTCGTTTTCGCGGAGCTCGATCTCGCCGGTGTGCAAACCGGCGCGCACTTCGATGCCGAGCGCTCGGACAGCCGAGCAGATCGCTTGCGCGCAACGTACGGCCCGGGCGGGGCCATCGAAGGTAGCGAGCATGCCGTCACCGGTCGGGTTTACTTTGCGACCTCGGTAGCGCTCGAGCTCTTGGGAGACGAGCAGATCATGTGCGTCGAGCAACGCGGTCCATTTGCGGTCACCGACACGGACCGCATGCTTGGTCGACGCCACGATGTCGGTGAAGAGCACGGTAGCGAGCACGCGATCGGTCGACACGCGCGGGCGATCACCCGCGAGGAAGTCTTCGATCTCATCGAGCAAGGCTGACGCTTCGCCGACATACGGAATGAGGTCACCTCCGGGAACCTCGATGTATCGAGCGCCGGCGATGTGCTCTGCCAAGAACCGACCCTGTGTGCGCGACGACGCGACCTCGGCATCGGCTCGTTGTAATACGAGGGTCGGGGTCTGGATGAGCGGCAGCGTTGCGCGGACATCCGACATCAGCGAGGCACGAAACACCGCGATTGCCATCGCGGGCGGGTTTCCGACCCGACAGAAGCGCGCGAGCCAGGTCCGGAAGCCTTCGTCACCGGTCATGCTCGGCGCGAAGAGTCCAACGACGTCGTCGGTACCCCAGATTGCCCTCATCGGCGCGAGACGATCCTCGAGGCCGTCCGGCGCGACACCGGCAAAGTCGTCATCGGCCAGGATCCGCACCGTCGGATTGAACAGCACAAGGGCTGACACGCGGTCCGGGTAGGTAGCCGCAAAGAAGGTGGCGATCGGACACCCCCCGAGCACACTGATCAGCGCCGCCCGCTCCGACCCAACCGCGTCCATAACTGTCGCGATGTCCTCTGTCCAGTCCTCGAGAGTGGCGAGCGCGTCGAACGAGACGTGATCCGACGACCCCGAGCCGCGCTTGTCGAACAGGATCAACCGCGAGAACGACGCCAATCGCGTGAGGAACCGGGCGGGCAACGGGTGATCCCAAATGAGGTCGATCGGGCTCGCCCAGTTCGGCACGTACACGACGTCGAGGTCACCGCGACCGCACACCTGAAATGCGATCGAATCGCCACGCGACGTCCGCGCGTAACGCGTCTCGGGTCGTTCCACCACACCGTGAGTCTGACACGGTCGATGCACAGGTGAGCACAGCGGCTCCTGACTTCAAGCGAATCGACACGAGGTCAGGTGCCAACGGCGGCGCGCGTTACAGGGTCGTGGCGCCGCCGCCCTCGGGCACGGTCACCTTCGTGTTCACCGAGGTGGAGGGCTCGGCGCGCTTGCGGACGGACCAGCCAGGCGCGATGCAGGCGGCGCTTGAGCGTCCACGATCGCGAACGCCACGGAGCAAGCGATAGGTGACACCCCTGGCGCGAGATTCGGGGACGCGCATTCTATTCTGGGACACTCGCGCCGCGTCGTTCTGTGCGGCTCGACCCGTTGGCAGAACGCGCTCCTACCGGGCAATATGCGCTCCCTCGCTCGCGGTAGCGCTCCTTGCCGAGAGGCAATGCGAGGTGCCGATCTGCGCTTGTCTTGGGCTGAGCATCGACTTCGTTCGGTGCGCGGGTTCTGCAGCACGCGCTCGTGACCGCGCGTGTGTGGTGTGAGGGTTGTTGTCGCTGCTTCGCTACGTCTGCGTGACTCCGAAGAGTTGCCAGCTGCCCGGGACACCTTTCAGTTGATGTTCGCCTCGGTCGGCGAAGGTGATGGCGGAGCCCGCGACAAGGTCGACGACCGTGCGCGAGACCAGGACCTCACCGGGATCGGCGAGGGCGTGGATGCGGGCGGCGATATGCACGGTCATTCCAGCGATGTCGGCGCCACGGAGTTCGACCTCGCCGACGTGGACACCGACGCGCACAGCCAGGTCGAGTTGAGCAGCTGCATCTCGGATCGCGCAGGCGCACTGCACGGCGCGTGCGGGGGCGTCGAAGGCCTCGACGATACCGTCGCCGGTCGTCTTGATCTCTCGGCCACCGAACCGCTCGAGCTGCCGTCGCATCGCCGCGTCGTGACGGTCGAGGAGATCGTGCCAGCCGCGCTCACCAATCTCGACGATGCGTTCGGTGGATGCGACGATGTCG
>JALYLU010000068.1:4363-12727 GCA_030774075.1 Actinomycetota bacterium
GCCGTGGCGCACACCCGTGAGGAATTCCTCGATCTCGTCGAGCATCAGTTCGGTGTCGCCCAGCCAGTACGAGTTATCGGCTCCGTCCAGCTCCACGTACTCGGCGTCGGGGATGTGCTCGGCCAGGTAACGGCCATGTTCGACCGCGAACGGGCTGGCGACGATGTCGCGTCGATGCAGAATGAGGGTCGGTGTCCGGATCGACCCGAGCAAAGGGCGAACGTCAGCCTGCCTGCGTAGTCGCGAGATCGCCTTTGCCATGGCCGGACTGGCCCCGCGATTTCCGGCCCGGTCCCACCATTCGCGATAGGACGAGTTGTTGGCGACGCTCGGATTCATCAGCGCGACAACGTCCAGGCCGCGTTCGACCGCGTCGGGCTCGAAAATGAGCTTGTCGTACGCGTCCATCTCATCGCGCGACGTACCGGCGGGATAGTTCGGCGCCCACGCCCATCGTGCGCTGCCGTTGACGATGATCAGACGGCTGACCCGGTCCGGGAAGGTCACGGCCAACGTGACAGCCTCCATCGCGTTCCAGCCGAACGTGAACAGCGCGGCACGCGCAATGCCGACGGTGTCCATCACCGCCAAGGCGTCCCGATTCCACTGCTCGAGCGTCGGAGGATTCGACGGCGACACCGGATCGGACAATCCCAGGCCTCGGGGATTGAATCGCACGAGGCGACTGAACGACGCCAGACGGCGCTGGAAGCGAGCAATCGACGGCTCTTCGTCCAGCATGTCGACGGGAAAGTAAGCCGACAACAGCACGTCGAGCGGCCCATCACCCAACAGTTGATAGGCAAGGTGCAGGTCACCACTCTTGGCGTAGAGCGTCCGCGGCACCTCGACCACCCCGCAAGGCTACGTCGCAGTCGAGTCGTACAGAACAACGAGCATCCGCGCGCTCGGAAGGCGTGCGGACCCCGCGATCCGTGTCACGACAAGGCGCCGAACCAACCGAGACGGTGTGCCAGCGCATACCTGCCGATCCGCGCACGCCCGACGCGCTCCTCACGGGGCATCATGAGCGGGTGGCGGTGAAGTACGCGACTGCCTTGAGCGTTCGCGTCGGCCGCCGCATGCGGAACTCGATGAGCTCGTATAGGTAATCGTCGGCATCGGCGCCAAGGGCAGCCTGTGCGGCTTCTGCCCAGGTCGGCGCGGTCGGATTGCCCCGCATCACAATTGACCGTCGCACGTCGTCTTCCGACGTCGGATGCGTGATGTCGAGGAGTTCGTAGACGAGCCCCACGGCCGTGAAGCCCGCCGCGATGAAGCACTGGGTCAGGCCACGTTCGTCGAAGTCCATCATCGAGCGCCAGTGCTCGCTTTGGTGCTCGAAGGCGACGCGTACAGCGTCATGGGCGCGCCGAAGAGAGTCGGGCAACTGTTCGTCGCCGATTCCGCACTGCGGGGAGGCGGCATTGATCGGCTCGAAAACCGAGACCCGTCCACCGGGACGCAGCACACGATAAATCTCGGTGGCGGCAGTTCGCTTGTCATCGACGTAGATCAACACCGACCGTGCCACGACCGCGTCGAAGCTCTGCGACTCAAACGGAAGGCAGGTCGCCTCTCCCTGGACCGCCCACACCGCCGTTTCCAAGGGGATCGCGATCGACGAGCGACGCAACTCCGTCAACGCGTCTCGGGACAAGTCAAACGCGACCACGCTGCCCGTCACGTCTTTGTCGTTGGCTGGTTGCGCGCCGCCGGATGCCTCGTTGGTGTGAGGTCACGGCCTGTGGTGCGTGTCGGTGGGCCCGGCGAGATTCCTGAAGTGGACCCGAGCGTCGCCATCGATGGTGTTGATTCGGCGAGGGGCGTCCGCATCCGGCTCACCTGACTGCGCATCGGCCGGGCAGTCGGCGCGCCGGTGCCGCGGATAGCTGCCCTTCGTGTGCAGCGATGGCAGCGACCAGTGGCGCGCGGTCGCCTTGTGCGCGAATATCAAGACCGTCGTGATGGGAGGTGCCGTGGCGAAGAACCGGGCGCCGTTCACCGAGGTCGTCATTCGAGCGGCCGCCAACGCTCATGATCTGGAGCGGCTCTGCCGACCCCTGCTCGGCGCGTTGGCCGAGTTCGCAGGGCTGGATTCCGCTTACCTCATGGTGATCGATTGGGATCGTCGCACACAGACGGTGCGCTTTGTGCACAACGTCGGAGCGATAGAGGTGGCCGAGGGCCTCGAGCTGGACTCGCCACCCGGCCTGTCTCCCCAGGCACTCCTCGGAGTGACCGTCTCCCCTGATCTCCCCGAGACCCATCCCGACAGCCAGGTGGCCAAGCACCTCTCGCTCGGGACGTATGTGAGCGTCCCCATCGTCACCGCCGACCACCAACTGTTCGGCGTGCTGTGCGCCGCGGGTCGCATTCCCCGCGAGGTAGACGAGGCAACCGTCTCGATGATGGAATTCCTCGCCCGACTCATCGCCGACCACGTCTCTCGGCAAAAGTCGGCGATGACCGAACTGCGCGCCGACGCCGCGGAGGACAACCTCCGGCACCGGGCCCTGTTCCTCGCCGAGGCCGAACACCACCTGCAAACGCCGCTGCGGGCGGTGATCGACTCGGCGCGCGCCCTGCAAACTCGCCGGGAACGGCTCACCGACGACGAATGGTACGAGGCCGTCGTGTCCATCCATGTCAACACGCAGACCCTCGCCCGCCAGATCGACAAGCTGCTCGAGGAAGCCCAGGCCGAGGTCCAGGCTCGCAGCCTGCACCCCGAACGCCTCGAACTCAGCGAGCTGCTGCGAATGACGGCCAAGGGCTTTGCCGCATTCTCGGGCGCGCATGAGGTTCGCTTCGACGAGACCGGCGAGGTGTGGGCACGGGTCGATCGCGCTGCGCTTCACCACGTGCTCGGCAACTTGATCGACAATGCGATCAAATACTCGCCCGCTGGGGGCATGGTCAGCCTCCGAGCACAGCACACCCCCGATCAGGTTGAGATCGAGGTGACCGACCAGGGCGTCGGCCTCCTCGAGGGCGTCGAAGTGTTCGCGCCATTTCAGCGGGGCGGGGACGAGACCACCATGGCAGTCGCCGGAGCGGGTCTCGGTCTCCACATCGTTCGAAACCTGGTCGAGGCCATGGGTGGAACGGTGAACGCACACCCCAACCGAGACCGCGGTTCCACCTTCGTGGTCAGCCTTCCCGTCGCCCTGTAGATCGACGCACGCGCCTTTGCCGCGCACGACGATCAACACACCCGGCGGCAGCGTGCGTGGATCAGTCGTCGCGGGGAAAGAGCCTGGCGATCGCGTCGTGCAACTCCGCGGAACGCTCATGCGTTCTCATCGCGCGAAAGTGCACGGGCTCGTTCTTGTCGTGATGCTCGGCGCGCTCGCGTTCCGTCTGCGCCAGACGCCGCTCGTCCTCGGCAAGGTGTCGTTCCCGATCGGCTCGACCCATCAATCTCACACTAGATCTGTCGTCAAACCCGC
Source organism: Actinomycetota bacterium (assembly GCA_030774075.1). Taxonomy (GTDB): domain Bacteria; phylum Actinomycetota; class Acidimicrobiia; order IMCC26256; family PALSA-610; genus PALSA-610. The sequence goes on from JALYLU010000068.1 coordinate 7,816, forward strand.
GCTCTCGGGCGAAACGAGAAAGCTCAGCCCACCGGGGGACCAGGACGGGCAGTTGGACTCGGCGTAGGTGACTGACGTGCAGACCCGAGCAAAACGTGCGCCCATACTGCGCGTCGGAGACGCCGAAGCGGATGTCCTCGAAGTGCCGTACCGGGATGCTCGGGACCGCTCGCAAGCATCCGTCCGAAGCATCGCGACACGCGCACCCATCTGCCTGATCCGGTCTCTTCGGGATGGTGACGCCTCCGGTCGGATGAAGGTATGAACGTGAAGTCGTCGGGTCGACCGATGCTTCCCTTCCCGGCTCCCCCGGGCTGAGCATAAGGGTCCCCGAGCGGCAGTTATGCCTGATCGGTACTCGCCCCAGGTGACCCGATCGGGCATCATGCGTTCGTGCCGGTCTCAGGGCGATCAAGCGCACGCGAGGAAGCATCGAACCTTGGGAGTTGGGTGGTCCAGTACATAGGACCGCCAGCGGATTCCCAGCACTTTGTCGAGGCCGCACGCGAAGAGGGCCTTGAGGCGGAGTATTCGCCGCTGATGTCGGCACGTCGCGGCGAAGAGATCTTCGAGGTCGGCGAGGTGACCGTTGCTGGGCCTGATCTCTGGGATCGAACAGCGAGGGCGATGAACCGCGTGCTGCAACGGTTTCCGGTTGGACACTTGGGCTTCGCGGCCGGTCCCCGTAATCCAGCGAAGAACTCGTCCCAGCATGAGGTGGACCTGCACGGGTTCATGCGGGTGTTGCCGTACTCGGCCCGCCCGGTCCTGACGGTGAACGATCACTCCGGCGAGACGGACCCTCCCTAGCGCGCCATAACCGCAGCAGATATGGCGCTCGCATGACGACGCCCGAGCGGGCAATCTGTGGGGGATGACGCCCGCACGCATCGTCGTCGTCTCGGGCGCGCCTGGGACAGGGAAGTCGACACTCGCAGCCGTCATCGCCGACCGTCTGCAGCTTCCGCTGCTGAGCGTCGATCTCATCAAGGAAGCTCTCGGCGATGCGCTTGGCTTGGGTGACGAGAGCTGGTCGGATCGCGTCGGTGACGCGGCGGCCGAGGTTGTGTTCCGGCTGGCTGCTTCCTTCCCGAGCGCGGTCGCGGAAGGCTGGTGGCGACGAGAGCGGCGAATGCGGGCGGTGCGGGAGTTCAAGGGATGCGTGCAGGTGTTCTGCCGGTGCGACCCGTCTCTTGCCCAGCGGCGGATGAGAGCCCGACTGAGCGGCTCACGTCATCCAATACACCGTGATGTCATCAACCCGGCGATCGTTGATGGCGTGGCTGCGATGGTGACAGCAGTCGACCCTCTGGATCTGGGTGGGGAGCTTGTCGAAGTCGACACAACCAAGCCATACGACGCCGACGTGATCGCCGACCGAGTCGGGGCGGCGCTCCTGTCGAGTACCTAACGGCCGATCTCGCGCGCCTTCATCGAGGCGCGCTACGGCCGGCAGCTAAATCCCAAGCCGCGGTCAAGCGCGTCGGGCTACCGTGCGCGTCGCTCGGTCCCGTAGCGCAGTCTGGTTAGCGCGCCGCCCTGTCAAGGCGGAGGCCGCGGGTTCAAATCCCGTCGGGACCGCGGTCCCAGACTCGAACCAATCTGCCGATCTGCTCGCCAGAACCGCGCCCGATCGGGCATTGTGGGCGCGTGGCGACCCATACAGCGGTCGATCAGCGAGTACCGCGATCGGCGCGCCGGTGGTGGAGGATTGTGGCACTCGCTCTCGGCGCGCTGTTGCTGCTCGAAATGTCACTTTCGCTTGCCTGGCCGTGGGATATTCCGCGAGCTGCATTCCTTCCGCGACCGCCCGCGCGGTCGTGGAATGACGGATGCAACGGTCATCACCGCTACTACGAGCGAAGCGGCGTGTATTGGCAGGGCTTCGAGGCGAGCACCCTGGTCGCCTGCCCGGGTCGATAGGTCGCTCGCCGCCTCCAACGCGTACAGAACTGTAGATATTCGTGCCTCCGGAGGGTGACGGCTCGGTAGTCATGAGGGTGCGAATGTGAAGTCGTTGGATCGATCGATGCTCCCCTCCCCGCCTCCCCGGGGCTGGTCATAAGCGTCCCAGAGCGGGCATTCGGGGCGGAGTTCGAGCGCCTTGGGTCGCGGCAGATCGCCGAATGTGGCCGTTGTGGCGCTACACGCCGTGCAGGCCCCTCAACCACGCATGCCAGCCAGGTTGCAGGGGTGCCGCTCGATCGCACAATTGAGCGACGAGTTCTTTGGATGTCTCGTCAGGCGACAGTACCGACGTGTCGAACCACCAGCCGATGTCGCCGAACTCTCGCGTCGTGTCAGCCTCTAGGCGCTCGTACCCATCGAAGTCGAAGCGCTCTTCCGGCCGTCGCGTCCTGTCTCGATGTTTGCAAACATCAATCCCCGGTGCGAGAACCACCAGGCGCACTGGCCGGGGAGACAACAGCGCGAGGAAGAAATCGAGTTCCGCTCGGTCCGCGAGAACCGTGTCCATCAGCACTGCGAAGCCGAAGTCGATGAAGTTGTTCGCCAAGGAACACATGTTGCGGTTGCAGAGCTGATCCTGACGCAAGGCTTCCGCAACTGGCTTCTCCATCCAGCCCACGTAGCCGCTCTGGATCATCTGGTTCATGTCGTCACCCTTGACCTGCGCGGCCTTGGGCAGCAGCCGCGCGGCAAGACGGGTGACGGTCGACTTCCCCGCGCCCGGCATGCCCGTGACGATTACGCACCCAGACAGATCGTGAGCAGCCACGACGGTGATGCTTCCAACGTCAGTTCTCTCACGCAACCGGAATGCCATGTGCGCCGGCGAGTTCCATCGGTTCGGCGAACGAGACCGGTAGCCGAGCGACCAACGCGCTGTAATCACGCTCCGGCACCGAGTACCGATCTGCCTGATCTGTGGCCCGGCAGTCAGTCGCTGTGAGCTGCCTTACGGCACGTGTTGCTGCCGTAGACCGCGCGCCGGAACTGGCGTTCAGCGACCGTGAACCCGGCTCGTTCGATCATGGGCTCGAAGAGCCATCGGTAGGTGCTGAACTCCGTACGCACGTGCGCCGCGAGGTCATCGGCGGTGTATCCGACCTCGCGGTCGAGCACAGCGCCGTCTAGCCAAGCGTCGACGTTGGAAGCTGCTTCGCCGGGCTCGAAGTCGTACATCAGATCGTGGAGTCGCAAGATCCCGCCGCGCCGAAGAAGCGCGCCGATGCGCTGAAGCGCGATCGCTTTCCAGAAGTCCGGGAGCTGATGCAACGCGTTACGAGTGAACACAAAGTCGACGGGTCCGCCCTTGTGCTCGTACGAAAGGAATCCCGCGTCGACCACCTCGATGTTGTCGATGTCGAGAACCTCGGTCTTCGCCCGCATGCGCGCAGTCATCGCGGGCGAGACATCAACCGCTACGACGCGAGCACCGCACGCGGCTGCCGCGATCGCGAACACCCCGGTGCCCGCGCCGATGTCGATCAGCGTCGTCCCGGGACCGAGACCGTGCGCTCGAAGGAGGTCGACGTCGGCCGCAGGATCGAAGCCGGATTTCCCCCCGCACAAAAGGCGGGCCGGGGATGGAAATAGCGCTCCCGGTCACGGGCGCGTCGATCGTGCCGGTTTCCGTTCGTAGCCCGCGACGTACGACGGATCAAGATGCTCATCGCCAGCATGTGCCAGCTCGTCCAGCCACCAGCTCCGCATCGCAGCACTCTCGCCGATGACTGCCGACCCCGCGCCCATGACTGACCGATCGGGCCTCGCCGTGACGATCGGGATCGGGCAATCTGAGCGGGTTCGTCGCACGCGGAGGAGGTCTGGCTGTGTCGCTCAGGGATGCGGTCGAGAACGCGATCAACGGCAAGCCTGGCGAGTTCGGCGTCTACGCGCGGAACTTGAACACCGACGAGACAATTTCTGTACACGCGGATCGCGTGCTTCCAGCCGAGAGTGCGGCCAAGAGCTTCATCCTCGTCCACTACTCACAACTCGTCGCGTCGGGCGCAGTCGATCCGATGGCGCGTCTCGCGCTGGACGATGAGCACCGGTACATCGGTACAGGAGTGTTGAGGTTCCTTGCATCGGGACTCGCACCGACCCTCGACGATCTGGCATGGCTCATGATCATCGTTTCGGACAACACCGACTGCATTGCTGTTGGAGTCGATCGGCACACCCGAGGAGGTCAACGCCGCGATGCGAGACCTCGGGTACCCGACCGCGCAACTCAACAACATCACCTTCGAGCAAGCGTTGGCTGGCGCGCATTTCTCGCTGTCTTCTCCTCGCGACCTCGCTGAGGTCTACACACACATGGATGAGCGGTCGAAGCAGATCCTGTACCGACAGCAGCATCTCATCGGGCTCCCACGTCGAGTGCCGCACATGGCGATGGCCGCCGACATCGGAATCACAATGCCGGTGCGCGTCTACAACAAGACCGGCAACGGCCCTGGCACCTTCATCGACTGCGGGCTCTTCGAGACTGATACCAGCTCGTGGGTGGTCGCCGCGATGGCCGCCCAACAGACGGACTTCGCGAGCAGACCAGACGACGTAGCGCCCGCTCTGTTCGGCGAGATCGGCGAACTCCTGTACAACGCCTGGGCGGCAAACTGACGCGAGATAGCATCGACCGGGCGGGACGCACACAGATCTGCCTGATCGGTACTCGCTCGGACGATCGGGATCGGTGCCAATATGTGCCTCGTGGGCGTCGTCCTTGGTATGCGATCGGTGGTCAACGTGCGTTGCTTCTCGCGAAGAACCATCTTCTTCGGCGTCGTGTCGCTGATCGTCGCCGCCACGGTTTCGACGACCGCGGGCGCGGAGGCGACAGCGGTGCCGACCCTCACGGTGACGCCGACTGTTGCGCCGAACGGCGGAATGGTGACGCTGGCTGGCACCGCGCCATGTCCTTCCGTCGTGATCGACGCGCATC
>JALYLU010000069.1:0-1457 GCA_030774075.1 Actinomycetota bacterium
GCATCGAGACAACGGCCACGACCGCGCACGCACCCAAACAGCGGCCTACTGAAATATCTGGGCTAACCCCAACCGCGCGGACAGGCGCGCTGCCGTACCCCGCACCCCAGCGGCCCGAACGTTGGTGCGACAGCCTCGGAACGGGCAATACGCGCTCGAGTTCGGTCGAAGCCGCCGGGTGGCGAGTAGCGAAGTTCGAGGGGGTGATAGCCACGGTCTAGCGTGCGTCCCGATGACGGCGCGAAGGCGAGCAGCGCGTGCGTTCTGGAAGGTCGTCAACCCGATTACGCGAGGTCTGGCCGGATACATGCCCTGGTGGGTGCTGCTAGAGACGAGGGGGCGGCGCACCGGGAAGCGGCGCCTCACACCGTTCGCTAACGGGCCCCTCGACGGCACGTCGCTCTTCATCATCGCGGTACATGGCGAGCATTCCGGCTTTGCACACAACATCGCCGCCGATGCGCGCGTTCGGCTCAAGCGGCGTGGACGGTGGCGCACGGGCATCGCGCAGTTCGTCGAACCCGACGCGGTGACGCTTGCTCGGTTCGGCGTATATGCGCGATCGGGTCTACGTGCGCTGGCGGAAGACCCGAAGATCCTGCGCATCGCCTTCGACGAAGGCGGGTAAGAGCACGCGCCGTCGGTGTGGAGGTTCGAAATCGTCGTGACTGCGATCGGCGTCTTGGCAATCGCGGGCCGCCCATAACCCGCTGCCGGTCGGCGCTCGCATAAACGTTTCAGAGTCGGGCAATCTGGCGCGGGTGCAGCCCGACGACGAGGTGCGGCGAGTCCCCGACGATGAACGGAACGACGTCTATGACGCGGGCTGGTCCCGCCGCACCGAAGAACCCCACGTGCGAGGTGTTGAGCTCTACAAGGATGGCGGCCAAGACGAGTGGCCATGGGTCATCGTGGTATGGGCTATGCAGTTCGTTTTCGAGGAACCCCTTGAAGGAGAGCTCCGCGACGCGATGATCGCGGCGCTTGTGGAAGTCCCTGGCGTGACGGCGGCCGCAGAGGAAGACCGCGAAGTCTGGATCGTTGACGGGACTCCATCCGCAGAAGCTCTCATCCACGCCGCCACCGGAGTCGTAGACCGGTTCGCTGATCGCGTACGCGCTCACATCGCCGAGCTTCGATGACTGCGCTGCCGCGCGATACGTATCTGCCGATCTCGCGCGCCTTCATCCAGGCGCGCTGCGGCCGAATGGCTGAATCCCAGGCCGGGGTCAAGCGCGTCGGGCTACCGTACGCGTCGTTCGGTCCCGTAGCGCAGTCTGGTTAGCGCGCCGCCCTGTCAAGGCGGAGGCCGCGGGTTCAAATCCCGTCGGGACCGCGGCCAGACACGAGCCATATCTGCGCTCGCATAAGCGTCCCGGAGCAATCTGTGCGCGGTGGACTTACGTAGGGGAGCCAGCGCGTTCGTCGGAACCTCAAGTGCCGATGCGGTGTACTTG
>JALYLU010000069.1:1467-2240 GCA_030774075.1 Actinomycetota bacterium
TCGCCGCACAGATCAGCCGACCCGGTCGCCGAAGTTGGCGGGCCGAACACTGTGACGGCGGGTCGCGTCAGTGCGTTGCTGATGGCGGGCGTGATGCTGATTTCGTGCAGCAGTAGCCAACACCGCGGCGTGCCGAATTCGACAACTACATCCTCGCGCCTTTCGATCAATCTCATGCAACGGCCGTTGCACCTTCCTCGTGCTAACCCGGGCGCGGCGTGTCCCGTCACGAGGGGCGCGTCACAACCGACCGCCGCCCTTGGCGTCATGCTGGGAGATGGTCCCGTTCGTCCCGTCGCCGTCGCGAGCGGTCAGTTGCTGTACGTCGCTCCATCCAAGGGTCCGTTGAACGCGTTTCACGGCAGCTGGGGAGGCAACAAGCTCTTGTGGGCCGTCGGGGCAACGGTCAAGGGTGATGTGCGGATTCGCGGCCACCAGGTCGACGGAACCGGCGAGCTTCGGTTCGGACTTGCAATCGATCCCGACGCCGAGCTTCTCCTGCACGGCCCCGGTGCGACGAGCAACGCCGATGGTTGGCGCGACTTCCCGAGCTCTACTCGGGTCCAACATCCCGGCTGTTACGCGTTCCAGATCGATACCGCAACAACATCGACGCTCGTCGTGATCGCCATTCGCTAACCGTCAGACCGCGCCATATCTGCCTGCACTCGCTACGCCGATCGAGATCGGGCAATCGGGGCGGGTTCGCGACAGCAAGCCGCTCGCCGATCGGCTGCACGCGGGCGCAGGATCCGGCATTTCCGGGCGGTCCA
>JALYLU010000069.1:2250-10401 GCA_030774075.1 Actinomycetota bacterium
ACCGCTCCGTTTCTGTAGGAGCGCTGCGCCTCGCGTCGATCTATATCGAACCCGCGAACCGCATGACCTGCCGGGCTCGCGCCGACGGGGCTACGACCAGAACTCGTCCCAAGCGTAGAGGTCGTGAAAGTGCTCCCGACCGTCAGTAATCCGACCGTCCTTGAGCTGGAAGACAATACAGTTGCCAACCTCCAGGTGCTTGCCCCCTCGCTCTGCGGTGCTCCGTTGGATGCCGACCACGCGGTCGTCATCATCTGCAAGCAAGTGCTGCAACTCGGCCCGGAAGGTCCCTCCCGTCTCCTGCCCCAGCCGGGCGAAGTAGGCAAAGGTCGCCTCGCGGCCTTTGTAGTCCTTGGCCATCGAGCTCCGCCCCGGCAAGTGCCACACGGCGCTCTCGTCGAAGGTCCCGGTGAGCGTCTTCATGTCGGCCGTGTTGAAGGCCTCGTAAGCGCGCCGCATGATCGCCGCGTTTTCATCTGCTCTCATCGTTTTCCTCCTGTTCGCTGCTCTCAGTCCGCGTCGGAACCTAACAGGCCGAGGCCGGGCCTCGTCGTTTGAAGCGCCCGATCCGCCGGTTCGCCTTGATCTGGGTGAAGCCCGGCTAGACCATGCACTGTCTTCGTGAGTAGAGATCGCCCGGAACATCACCGTCTTCGCCTCGGTGACCGTCGTCGAGAACGCGTTGCGGGCGGTATAGCGAACCGATCTAGGCGTGCCGATCCCGAGCGCTCGCGAGTGCAAGCGACTGACCAACGCGAAGCCCGATCTCGCGCGCCCGAACTGCCGATCTGGTCGAGACTGCTCGTGATCGCTCTAGGTACATTGCCTGACGTTCGGGTGCGCCGGCTCGTCCTCGCAATAATGAGGAGAGCGAGCCCGCCGCCCGTGACCGCGGTGGAGAGCGTGAATCTGTGGACATTGCTCGCACCGCTCCAGAACCTCTTCGTGCTGAAACGCAGTGCCGCCATCGAGAACGAAGCGTAGCGAGAGAGATCGTGGCTCTCGGACGAGCGCATATGTGCCGATCGGTGCCGTATCTTCGTCGCTGATGGAGCATGAGCACTGCAATGCCTGCGGCTTCGACGGTGCTCGCTACGACGACGCCTCGCTACTGCAGGCGTTGCGGGGCCTGGGACCACCATGGCGATCGTTGCTATCCGAGACCGGTCCCGAACTTCGTGCGCGTCCCGAGCCGGAAGTCTGGTCGGCGCTCGAATATGCAGCGCACAGCCGAGACATCACGGCGTTGCATGTGTTCGGAGTCGAACAGGCCCTGATGCTCGACGAGCCGTCGTTCCCACCGATCGAGGACGATCTCGTCGATTCCGCGGCCGCGAGCTACGGCAGTGCCGATCCCGAAGCTGTCCTCGACGCCCTAGAGGACCAGGCGATGCGTCTCGCGCAACTCGCTGACGATTCTCGACCTTATCGCCGGTCGCGTGGTCTGACCATCGGCGCGGACCGAAGCGACGTGCGCCGCCTGCTCGAACATGCGTTGCATGACTCGCTGCATCACGTCGACGATGTCGAGCGAGGGCTCGCTCGTCTACGTGGCTAGCGGCCTGACGGCTCGGAAGCCCCGTAAACCGACCACGAATGGTGCTGCGGGACTGAGCCCGGACGCGCACAGAACTGCGTGTGCGTGAGATGATCTCTCGATGAGAAGCAGTCCGCGGGCCACGCAGTCGGTGGCGGGGCGAATCGGAGCTGCGAGCAGCGCCGCGTTGCTCCTCGTTTTGTGCAGCCTGGTCGCGTGTTCGGACAGCAAGGTGACCCGTAGTCGCGGTTCGACGATCCCTGCGGCCACGTTGTCGGGGTTTACCTACGTGATTCCCTTTCCCCTGCCCGCAGGGCGACCCGGTGACGTGATCGCGACGTCCGATGTCGGTCCCGATGCGCGCATCGCCGGCGCTGACCGTCGCGTCGTCGTCTATCACTCGACGAACGTGACGGGACGTGACATCGCCGTGAGCGGCGTCGTGTTCGTGCCGCCCGGTCCGGCGCCGCACGACGGTTGGCCGGTCGTGTCCTGGGCGCACGGAACGACAGGAATGGCCGACCGGTGCGCGCCCTCAGAGCGACCCAACCTCTACTACAACGAGTACGCGCAAGTTGTCCGCGCGTTCGTGTCGGCCGGCTACGCGGTCGCGGCGACCGACTATCCGGGCCTGGGCACGCCGGGCACGCACAGCTACTTGATCGGAGTCGACGAAGGGAACAGCGTCGTCGATGTCGTGACGGCCGCACACCACCTGGTGGCGCAACTCTCACCGACATGGTTCGCGGTCGGACACTCACAGGGCGGCCAAGCAGTGTTGTTCGCGACGCGGGCCGCCACGCGCGCTCCCTCATTGCATCTCGCGGGCGCGATCGCGATCGCACCCGCCAGCCACCTCGACCTGATCTTGCCCGCAGTAATGGGGGGCGCCGATCCGTACGACCTGTCGTACGCGGTGTACAGCCTGATCGGGCTCTCGGCCGTCGATCCCCACGTCGCCCTGTCGTCGCTGCTTGGGCCCGCCGGACGCAGTCGCCTACGGCTCATCCTCGACGACGCGTGTCTCGAGCAGGCCGACGCGGCGTTTGCGCGCCTGTCGCCCTCTGTCATCCTGCGCATCAGCCCGCAGCAAATCGCTCAACTCAACACCGAACTCGGCCGGGACGACAACCCCGACAACGCCCCGACCGTCGGACCCGTCCTCGTCATCCAAGGCGCCACCGACCAGGACGTCCCGCCCGTCGTGACCGACCTGATGGTGCGGCACTTCCACCAGCTCGGCGCCGATGTCACACAACGCGTCTACCCGGGCCGCAATCACGACGCGGTCGTCGGACCATCACTGTGCGACCAGCTCGCGTGGATGACCACCCACGGCGGACGTCCGACGACGCGGTGCACGGCCAAACCAAGCGAGCCCTAGCTGCAGTGCCCACAGACGTTGCAGTCAGGTCGCGTACTTAGACTTGCGTTTCAGCTCCGACCGAGCTGAAACCGCCACAGACCACGACACCCATCCACCCATATCGCCGAGCGCGATGCCCACAAAGTCAGCGCCATATCTGCCGATCGATGCTCGCGCGACGGCACGATGAGCGGGCATGATGCATTCATGCGCTCGAGGGTCATCCTCGTCGTGGCGTTCGTTGTCATAGCTGGTGGAGGCGCGATCTCATTCGTGGAAAACCGCGCTCACCATCAGGTCTGTCGAGGCGCGTTCACCTACGGCTCAGGCCGGCCGGGCAAGTGCCTCGGGTCCACGTCCACGGCCGCGTCCACGCCACCGCAACCCGTCGCGCTCGCCAACCTCAACGGTCACCAGGCCCTGATCATCACCAAGTCCGGCACGTACAACATGCGTTCCCCGCTGATGGACTTCTTCGGCCACCCCTCTCCTCAACTCGCTCTGAGTTCGGACGTATGCAACTACCTGTCCGGCGCTCTCGTCTCGCTCGACTTCACGCTGACAACCACTGCCAACGGCACGAAACTGGAGACCATGCTCGCCTCGCTGCGCGTTACCAGCGTCAAGCAACCCGTCATCGTCGGCTACGAGTTCGGTTACACGCTTTTGGGACCAGAAGTTGTTTCGCTTGATGGACGATCTGGACCCCCATGCATCGGTCAGCCGACCAACTGACGCAGGGCTGCTCATACCTGCCATCGATCCGCGCTCGCAGAACCGCTCCCCGATCGGGCAATATGCGTTTGACGCCAGGTTCGAGTGCGTCCTTTGCACCGACGATCATGCTCGAGTCGTCCGCGGTGTGAGGAGAGCGTCGTGCGATATCGGGAATTCACACAGCGGCAGAGTGCGGTCGCGCTGGCCCACCCGTGGCGCTACGCGGTCTTCGGCGGTGCGCTCGCATGGCTGCTGTTGTTGCTCATGCTCCGGGTCGGCCTGGAAGTCGCACTGCTTGGCGCAGCGGTCGGGTATCTCGTCAATGGGTTGAGCATGAGGTATGGGCCGGGACGCCAGATTGCAACGAGGCGACTTGCGCGGTCATATGAGGCCGAGCGTCTCGCGAGGTTGAAGAGCGAGCCGCGATTCGGGACCAAGCTCTGGCACAAGCTGGCCATCGGCTTCGTCGGCCTATTCGTGCTCTGGATCGCCGTCGTCGTAGTCGGCTCGGTGTTCAGCGGATGACTTCCTGGATTCTCGTGTTCGTGTTCGTGGGCGTTGTCCCGGTCGTGAGCATCCGGCGACTCTCGCGGCGTGGACCTGCGATCTCGGGGTGGATTCCGCGTCGGTGGCGCGCAGCGACCAACACTTGGTATCGAAGGCACGGGTGGGAAGAGCCGTACGACGAGTCGGGAGGCAAGCGCAAGAGGTATTCGGTAGCGCCATATCTGCCGATCGGTGCTCGCCAGGCCGATCCGCATCGGGCAATGATTCGTATGTGGGTTGCAGCCTCGGGTGCGTAGGTCTCGACGAGTTGAGCGTCGTGCAAGAGGTCGTGGCGGCGAAGGATGGCTAACCGTCACTTCGCCAAGATCGCTGACGTGTGGAAGCACCTTCCCCTCGTGGAAATCTTGTCGATCGAACGGCCAGGTCGGTATTGGGAGAGCCACGCTGGGAGTGCGGCGTACGCAATATCTGACGATGCTGAGCGCCGCTACGGCGCATTGCGCTTCTTCGACGTCGCGCCGTCCGTGCCGCCGCTCGCGTCATCGCGCTATCTGGGTCATCTGCGCGCTCTGAACCCGTCGGGAGCGGTAGATCTCTATCCGGGCTCGTCGTTGCTTGCCATGCGCGAGCTGGGCACCGATTGCTCTTACGTGTTCTGCGATCTCGACCCCGACAGCGTCGAGGATCTGGAGGAATGGGCCACCCGGCTGGTCGTCGACGCGAGTGTTGTCGCCACCGACGGGACGGCCGCGCTGTACGAGAAGGTCGTCGCGGCCGACGATGCGCGCGACGTGTTCGTGCATGTCGATCCGTACAACCCGTGGTTGGCGGGACCGGCCGGTGTCTGCGCGCTCGATCTCGCGGCTGCGATCGTGGGTCGTGGCTGCGGCTTGATGTATTGGTATGGCTATGACTGCCCTGACTATCGAGCGTGGGCGTTCGAGGATCTGGCGGCGCGTGCGAACGGGACGAGTCTGTGGTGCGGGGACATCATGGTGGAGTCTCGAGACGGCAGTGTCAGCAGCGACGGCGACCTCGGCATCGCGACGACACCGGGCACCGGCTTCGGGATCGTCACAGCCAACGTCTCGCGGCCAGCGGTCGTCGCGTGCGAGTCTCTCGGAGCCGCGCTCAGCGCCGCCTACGCGGACGCGCCGCTCCCGGACGGCACTCCCGGCCGACTCGACTTCATCACCCGAACATCCGCGTAAGCAACACGCTCGCCGCGTCCATACATGCCGATCTGGTCGGCGACGTCCGCGGGCGCAGCTACGAGAAGACGACTGGCGAGTCACTGCCCGCCTATCGCCATTGGTTCAATGACGAGTCGCGATGATCGTGCTGAGCGAAGGTGAGAGGCGGATCTCGCCAGCCAGTAGATCTGGATGCTGGAGCCAGAAAAGCCGTGACTGCTCGAACTTGTTGTCGTCGTTCGGCGGCCAGGTGTCCAACGGCGTCCAGTCGTCCATCACGAGGGTGCCTGCTGGCCGTAATGCCGTATGCGGATCAACCCGGCGCGGGTCGCCTTGCCACTTGCCGCTCCCACCGCCGTCAAGGACGAGAAGATCGAACGGACCCCGGGACAGGATCGCAGGCCAGTCTCCGTGAACAATCGTGACTTGGTGGTACTCGGAGTAAAGATCCCGAACTGCGGCAACACGTTCAGCGTCGGCCTCGACGCCATCGCCGCCTCTCGCTTCACCCCTTCCGATCGGCCGAACGGCCGCAAAACCCGAGCAGTTCCGACAATGCCACCCGAAACTCCCAACATTTCGGCGATCGCGGACCGGGAGAGCGTTATCCGCGCTTGACGGCCTTTTTCTTCGCCGGTCACTTTTTCGTCGTCTTCTTCCCGGTCTTCACGTTCCGTGCCCGTGCGGCGCGAGCTTTCACGAGATTCTGGGCGAGCTTCGCGCGTGCTTCGGGCGATAGCGGACGACGTTTCTTCGCGACTTTCTTGACCGTCTTCTTCGCCGCCGCGTTGGTGGCGTTCGAAGTCGCGCGGCCAACGGCAGGACGTACGTCCGCGACCTCGACACCGTCATCGAACAGGTCAGCCGCCACGATGGCAGCTTGAAACGGATTGTCGGCAGTAACGATCTCGACGGATGTTCGGCGGAGCGTGACTCGGAATCTCGACATCAGGGGTTCCTCTCTCTTCGGGCTGGCGGCGGACGGATGACACCGTAATGGGGTTGAGCGAGAGCGCGGAATCTCAGGTGACACTCCGCGAACAGGCAGATAATGTCGCGGCGTGATCTTCCACGATCCGTCGCACGGTCGAACGCTCCGTGCCCGACTCCGTGGGTGGCACGTGTCCACCCGCCACGCCCGTCGTGACGCAAGGACGTTCGGCGTCAAGGATCACGAGCGGATGATTCGAGCGTTGCGCGCCGCATCCGGAAAAGCCCGTCCGAACACGGCGACCCGCGGATTGGGGTGAACTGACCATCGGAGACAAGTCTCCGAAGAAGCAGAATGTCAAGAAGCCGAGTAAGTCGTTGAAGGAGAAGCGCGCCGACAAGCAGTCGAAGCGTGAGGACAAACGGCCAGGCTTCGGTCACTGAACCGACTTGCCAAGGTCAACGCGTCGAATCTGGGAGGTACCAGAGGCGGTCGAGTGAGCGCGTCGGGTGCGACGAGACCTCGGCAACGCCGGATATCGCAGCACAGGTGTGTAGGGTCGTGCTTGCGAGCGGGCCGAAGTGGTGGTCTGCCGCCGTGAGAAACGAGTATTTCGTGGCACAAGGCACCGTTAAGTTCTTCAACGCCGACAAGGGTTACGGTTTCATCTCCCGCGAGCAGGGCGACGATGTATTCGTCCATTTCTCGAATATTCAGGGCGACGGCTATAAGACGCTGGGCGAGGGCCAACGCGTCGAATTCGATGTCGCACCCGGCAAGAAGGGTGAGGAAGCGCAGAACGTTCGGGTGATCTGAGGTCAGAGAAGCCGTCAGCCGGAAGTGTGCTGGCGGCTCCCCTGCGGTCACGCTCGTTGGTCCCAAGCCAGCGCGCGGCGACCGCGGGTCGTCCACGCGCGATGATCGGCTCCGGAAGGGGCGCGATTCGTCGCCGACTCCGGGGCGTTCCCATAACTCCGGGGCGTTCCCATAACCGTGCCAGAGCGGGCATTCGGTGCTACCTAACGCGAGGACAACCGGGAAGTCGCTGCGCGCACCGAAGGTACCGATGCGGCGCGACGCAAAGTGGTCTAGCGTTCGGCCACCAGCCGGTTCGACAGCTCTCGATGGGAGACCAACATGGCAACAAAGGGCAAAACCCAGTTGTTGATTACGTTCGTTGCGAGTCCCGACCAGGTCGACAAGATCGATTCCCTGGTAGCGAGTCACGGTGCATACATGGCAAAGACCCACCCCCGAGACGGGTCCAAGGCCTTGCTCAGTTACAACTTCGCGAAGGGACCCGAGTTGACCAATCCGCTCGATCCTGGCTCCGAGGCGACTGGCAACACCCGATACGTGCTCAACGAGATCTACGAATCCCCGGCGGGGATCGAGAACCACTGGCAAGAGTCACAGAAATCTTGGGGCGACTTCGCAGCGATGGTGGAGGTACTCGGTAGCTGCAATACGCAGACGCTGCACAGCGGTGAGATCACCGAGTCCCTCTGGTAACCAGCACGCGATTCATGACGCGCCAGAAGCTTCGATCCGCGCCCGCATAAGTGTGCCAGAGCAGAGCAATATGGGCGGGCGTCTGAGCCCGATGGATGACGGGGCTGATCCGATGGAAGAAGTCAGTCCGATGCGCGTCTTTCGCATTGCCATCCCAGCGTCGGTGATCGGATCGTCGCGCGACTTCTACGAGAGCGTGCTCGCGCTCGAAGTGGACGACACGCTTCCATTGCGGTGACGTGATCCTGGCGTTGATCGACTGGACGGTGGAAGGCCGAGGTCCCTTCCAAGCGACACCGGACAACGTCTACCTGGCGACGCCTGACCTTGACGCCGTGTTCGAGCGCGCCGTGAGAGCCGGGGCGCGCGTACTGTCTCCTATCGAGAA
>JALYLU010000069.1:10411-12457 GCA_030774075.1 Actinomycetota bacterium
GTGAGCGATCCTTCTACTGCCTCGACCCTGATGGCAATCGCCTCTGTTTCGTCGACGACGAAACCCTCTTCCTCGGTCGAGGAGCCGACTGGTCCTAACCGTCGGTGAGTGCACTCACCGAACCGAACGGCAGCGGGCATTCGGCGAGGGTGGATACCCTGCGTTAGGGGAGGATGCCGACGTGGAAGTCCGACCCGCTGTCTCTCTTGATGTGGATGCAATCGCGGAGACACACGTGCTTTCGTGGCGAGAGACGTACGCCGGTCAGGTGCCGCAGGACTACCTGGACTCACTCTCGGTCGAACAGCGGCGCAACGTGTGGACAAACGCGTACGCCGACGCCGCGTCCTCCTCCGCGGCCGTGCTCGTTTTAACTCACAACGGCGAGGTCGTGGGTTGCGCGCACGTGTGCTCCAGCCGCGACTCCGATGCTCCGGACGGCGTCGGCGAAGTCACTTCGATCTACATCCGTCGGACGTATTGGTCCCTGGGCGGCGGACAAACGCTCATGGCCGAGGCGCTCGGCGCGCTGGCTCGTAACGGCTACGCGGCAGCGACGCTGTGGGTTCTGGAGACCAATATTCGGGCACGGCGCTTCTACGAAGCGAATGGCCGGCAAGTCGACGGGGCTGAAAAGCTCGACACGATCGGTGGCGTAGAGGTCAAGGAAATCCGCTACCGGCAGTCACTCATCTGAGCTTCGGTCCTCGACGCCGGCCCGTTCATCCCTGCCGATCGGTGTGAGTCGATTAGCTCGGTCTCGGCGATGTTTCGGCGTCGCTGTCGCGTAGTGCTCGGATGAAGAGATCGAGGAAGGTTTCGTAGAGGCGTCGCGCGTCGGGATTGAAGTGCGCCGCGAGGCTGAAGGCGTCGGAGGTGATGCCGAAGATCATGGCGAGGTCCTCGGCGGGCATGGGCAGGGTCTCGCCGAGCTCGGCGGCGTGTTGTTCGATGAAATCGGCGATGAGTTGTGCATTGGCTCGGCTTTGTGCGACGAGTCGTTCCCGCACCTCAGGGTTGCGCAACCCGTAGAGCTGGAGCTCGAGGAGGAGCGCGTGGAGCTCGGCGCGGGTCATGACGTCGGACCACTTCATCGCGATCGCGTGGACGTCGAGGAGGTCGAAGGTTTCGTTCGCGCCGGCGAACTCGCTGAACTCGGCGAGGATGCGCTCGTTCGTGCGCGTGAACACCGCCAGCAGAAGGTCTTCCTTGTCGGCGAAGTGCTTGTAGATCGCGCCGCGGGTGTACCCGGCGGTCTCGGCGATCTCGTCGAGCGACGCGCCGTGAAAGCCGCGCTGGGCGAACACGGTGGTCGCGGCGTCGAGCAGCGCCTCGCGGGTGCGCTCCCGCCGGCGTTCCGGGGTCCACCGCTCTACCGCCACTCCATCATTGTCGCACAGCGCAGCTACGCCCTTGACACGAAGATCCGTAGACGTATCTTAGTGACGTGATGGTATCTTTGGCTCGGTCGTGCTGAGCGTCTTCGAAGTCGTCAAGCGGTACGGTGCGCGAACCGCGCTCGACGGCGTGTCCCTCGAGGTCGAGCGGGGCGAGGTGCTGGGCCTGCTCGGCCCGAACGGGGCCGGTAAGTCGACACTCGTGTCGATCGTGGCCGGGTTGCGCCGGCCGGATTCCGGCACCGTGCTCGTCGAGGGCATCGACGTCGTCGCTGAGTCGCCGGCCGCACGCGCGCGGGTCGGCCTCGCGCCTCAAGAAACGGGACTCTACGAGGTGCTGACGGTGCGCGAGAACCTCGCGTTCTTCGCTGACCTCGCTGGCATGGGGCGGCGGGCACGAGCGACCCGTATCGACGAGCTCGCGGTTGCGCTACGCCTGACCGCGCTGCTCGATCGAACCGCCTTCGAGCTCTCGGGCGGCGAGCGACGGCGTCTACATACCGCGATCGCGTTCCTGCACCGCCCACCGTTGCTCCTGCTCGACGAGGCGACGGTCGGCGCCGACGTCGAGACGCGAGCCGCACTGCTCGATGTTGTGCGCGCAGTGGCGAACGGCGGCGCTGCGGTCGTGTATTCCACGCACTACCTC
>JALYLU010000070.1 GCA_030774075.1 Actinomycetota bacterium
CCCGTGTACCGACACCGTCTTCGCCGCCCGCGTGTCGGCATTCGCCTGATCGGCCGCGGGATCCCCGACCTTGGTGGCGTCATAAGGGTCCGGACGGCTCGCCGGCGTTACCACGACCCTGACCGTCGCGGTCGACGCGGCGGCGACCGATGCGGCCCGGGCGAGCACGTCTGCCTGTGCCGGCGCCGCGACGAGCATCGCAGCCATGGTGGCGACGCCCACCATCATTGCGAACTGTTGGCGGGTCCACTCGACCCCGCGGACCGTACGACGGCCCCGACTCAGTGTTCTCACTCCCAACTCCCTGTTCCCGGCGCCGAAGCGCGGTGGCTAAGAACAGGACGTCGGGTTCGCCACTAGCTCCCTGCCACCCAGGCGACCATCTATGGGCCGGCAGATCAACGCTTCGTCCACCGACATATGGGTCGGCAGAGAAGTCATCGGCTCGACCACGCAGAGTGCTTGAGCCATTTCTCAAAAAATGTGCGGGCGGAACCCCGAGTCGGTACCAAAACGCAGGAACTACCTGTCGAGTACTGCTCTGGGTTACCTCATCCCGGGCCGAAGGGGGTCCGTTATATCGCCACGCAGTGCGCGATTCCGGCGGCGTTTCCCCCACGTGCTGCTCTGGGGCGCTCGCGACCACGAAACCGGACGGATGTTGGTCGGCGCGCTCAACGATCGGACGCTTGCAACCCCGCGCGACCGGACATATGCCGGGTCGCGATGCGCACGTCACTGAAGACGCGATCTGACGGATCGGGCTCAGCCCCGCGCGGAGGGGGCCTTAGCCGAAAGGGCCGGCCACTTCCGGCTTGGGCATCGGATATCTACGTGGTCGTGGCGAGCGCCAAACCGCGTTCGGCAATACGTGCGAGTGCTGCTTGGATTCGTGTCGCGAGTACAGGGTTCGAGGGGCGCGACAAGATGCCCGGCTTCGGCGGCATCGACGAACAGTTCCGCGAGGTCCCCGAGGTGTCGACGGGCCTCGTTGACGAACGCGGCGATCGCCGCGTGCGACGCCGGGGGTCCGAGACGATGCGGCTCGATATAGGACAGGGCCGCACCTTCAGCCGACGCCAGCGCGGCCACGCTCAGGTGGTACAGACGCTCCAACTCCTCGAGCAGCGGGGACGCGCACACGGCGTCGCGGTGCGCGTGAACGTTGGCGAGCGGTGAGGGCACGTGACGGTCGCGGTGGCGCTCGAGCGCCTTGCGCCCGACACCGAGGGAACGAGACAACGGCGCGAGCTTCACGTGCCCGCTTGCCAAGCGTCGATCAACCTCAGCGCGATCGGGATGCAGACACACCGTGCACGGACTCGGCAGAACGAAGTCCTCCTTCAACTTCCATTGTGCCGGACGCCCGCTCGAATCATGCTCACGACCCCGCCGCGGCGGTCGCCGCGCGCTGAACGGCACCGGAAATGGACGCTTGGAACGCGCTCGAACCGAACCGACGGCGTCGCACATGACGCACTTGAAGTGCGACTCTCGCCCCAGAAGCCCTTCCGAAGCGCACCAAAACGCGCTTTAAAGCGCCCCGAATCGCTGTAGTAGGCGAATAAAATCGGTCGAACCGTGCCCTCAAGGCTCGGCCCCACATTTCTGAGCGTTATCGAGCGGTTGCAGACGCCCAACCAGGCGGCCGACCCGCCTCAAACCCAAAATCGATGGCCGTTTGCAGTCACCGCGCGGAAGAAAATTTCGTCGCTGCTCTCGCTCGCGCCGGACCGTGAGCTGACAACCCACCCGCTCGACCTACCCGGTCCAGCAGTTTGGTGTTGACCGCCGGTACCTCCGGCAGGCCCTGCCGGCGGCTGGCTTCCCGATGCGGCGTGGTGGTCAACAGCGGCGTCGGTCAACCTGGTCGGAGGTCTCGCAGCCGACGGCCAGGCAAGATGCCGGGCTCTAGCGGCACCGCGCGTTTGCGTCCTCTGTTGACCGGGCCGCTCGACCGACGCGCGTCAGCCACGGACCTGCCGCACGTTGGCGGGATGCACCGAAGCAACGATCGGGCCGCGGAATGCACCCGCGTTGCCGGGCCAGTGGCCCGATCCTCCAGCCACGATGTCTTCGGAGAACTGGCCTTGCTCGGCAACATTCTTGTGGCGCGATCCGGGTTGCCGCTGGTCTCTATTATCAGGAAGGTTGCTGACGACGTGGAGCACCGCTAGGCGTGCGAGATCGTGGCGAGTTCTCGGAGTTCTTCCACGCGATCGAACCGCGCCTTCGCCAAGCTACGGTCGCCACCTACGGTCCTGATCACGGACAAGACGCATGTGCCGATGCGCTCCTTTGGGCCTATGAGCACTGGGCGCGTATCCAGCGAATCTCCAGGCCCCTTCCTTACTTGTTCAGGGTTGCACAGACGCGAAGCCGGCGGCATCGAAGGCCCTTGGCGGTTACGCCGTCATATGACGTGGTCGGTTCGCCAAACTTTGAGCCGAACTTGGCTCCGCTTGTCGCGGCACTGCCTGACCGTCAGCGAAGTGCTGTGCTGTTGATCGTTGGGCTTGGTTGGACACACGCCGAGGTAGCCGATCTCTGGGGTATAAGTCCGTCCACCGTTGCAACACACGTCGCCCGAGGGCTCGGTGCACTGCGCCACGGTTTAGGAGTCGATAGCGATGTCTCGTAACGACGTTGAATCCCAGCTCCGCGCTTTTGCATCGACCGTCGTGTCGATGTCTGAGCCGCTCGACTACGAGGGCTTGCTCTCGACGGCACGACCGAGAAGCTCCTGGCGGGGCCGCCGAGCGCTGTTGGGCGCGCTCGTGGTCGTATCGCTCGTCATTGTTTCGATTGTCGCGGTCGTCTCTCGTGATTCGACAGGCCCACGCATAAGTGTGGGCGACGGCGCGACTGGCGTCGATTCCTCGTCCAGTCTGCGTCTCCTCGTACTTTCGCCGTCAGGCGGCAGTTGGCTCGCCTTCGTGGTGTACAACACCGCAGGAGACGTCGTCCCGTACTCCCACACGGGTCTGATCGAGGCGCTCGAAGGTTCGCATTGGCATCGCGTTGCCTGGTTTAGCGCTTCGTTGTTTGGCGGAACGCGGCCGGGAACTCTCGCGAAGTCTGGGGATGACCAGGTATCGAATCCTCTGGATACCTCGGTACGCCCGCACGCGTTCGGGATCGTGCAATGGCTCGACGTCTCGTCTCTCGCGGTTGGCCGCTATCGGGTGCATGAGGATGACAACACCGCGGAGTTCAACGTACAGCAGTCGCTGGCGGGCCAGCCGCCTCCTACTGATGCGGTCTTGCAGCCTCGACTAGACGTTGAGCCCGGATCCATTCCGAGCGAAGCGGCGACCGTGCTGTTGAGCACAAATACGGCGGCCGGCGACCTGAGTGACTCGGCGCGTGTCGACTCGGAACTTGCTATGACGGTGAACGTGCGAGTGTGGTCAAGTCGCGAATGGCAGTTTGTGACCCGTCTCCCGCTTCGACGGATCACCTCGGCGTCGGTCTCGGTGACCCTTCCCAAACTACCGGTCGGACTTTATGAGCTGTCGAGGGAGGGATCGTCGGCTCGGCCGACGGGGTGGCTATTCGTCGCACCTCAGCCATGACTCAGGTCGACCCGGCGGGAATCGTTCGTTCTGCGAACCAACTCGTGTCAAGCCCGTTTCTTCGTCCGGGCAAGGTCTGGGGGTACCTGCAGCGTCCTTAAGACCACGGAGCGTTGGCAACTCATCGAGTGCGCTCGGGGGCTGGGAACCTCAAGGTGGTTGACTCGAACCCTGCGAGGGTGCCATCGTTGCCGCCGATGACTTCGGCAAGGGGGCTGCGTGCAAAAGCGAACTCTATTGGGGACGTTAGGTCTGGGTGTCGCGGGCATCACGGCGGCCGTTACCACCGTTCCGGCAGTGGCTGTGACGGGTCGGTCCGCGCCAGTCCCAACGGATGCCACCGGTGCGACGGAGGACAAGACTCCGTCGCTCGGTTCTCAGTCTGACGGTGCGCTCCACGATATCGCCACTGCGACTCGGTATATCAACGCCGTTAAGGCACTGTCGGCGAAGTTCGGCGACCGCGTCGGTCTCATCGGAACCGCCGGGGGCGACGCGTACATCCGGATTCCCGTCGTAAACCTCACTGACGCCGATGAGGCACTCGCCCAGGAAGTTTCTTCCGACAATGGAATCAAACTGGTACTAGAACCGGCACTGGTCAGCGCTTCCGAGCTGCAAACCCTCAATGCCAGAGTAAAGGATATTCTGAGTAGTTCGGGTTTAAAGACCTGGAGTGTCGGAATAGATACCAGTGCGGCAAGAGTTAGCGTCGGATTTCCCAATGACGCGTCGAACACGGACTCCGTAAACAATGTATCGGCGTTAGTAGAACAGGAAGCCGCTTCGTATGTCCAGTCCTTGGGAGCACAGCGTGCGCTTACCCAAGCGGACGTCCTCACCTTTGAGCTCAACGACTCGTTCTATACGGCCGACGCGCGCACAACCGGGCCGTTCTCGTCCGGTAACTGGATATATGACCGAGGTACATGCACAACCGGGCCACTTCTCGTGAACGGCAGCTTCTATGGCACGACCGCCGGTCACTGCGGTGGTTCTAATCAGGTCGGCCACGTCGTTGTCAGCACGGATCAAGCACGGACCGATACGGGATATCGGTACGGAACGACAGATAAGAACACGTGGCATGACCACGGGGTTGATGCTGAGCGCTTTCCCTTAACCGCTGGCGACCCAGGCTTCTCCCGAGTCTTTATTTCGTCTAATGGCTATAAGACGATTTCAGGCGTCGTTGCGACCCAATATCAAGTCGACCAACTGGCGTTGTGTGCAGTTGGTTGGGGTATGCAGAATCAGGCCAACGTCGGCTATAAGTGCGGTCAAATTCACTATGTGAATCGGACCATGACCGCTGACGGCGTGACCGACGACGGTCTCAACTGTGTCGAATTCGAGGTATATGGGGGAGACAGCGGCGGCCTCGTCTACTTTGTGGATTCCAATGGCCAAGCGGACGCCGCAGGCATTACTGTCATTAGCGACAATCCGAGCGGTATTGGGTACAGTCACCACTACGATTGCTTCGAGCCCATCGAGTCTGTCGAGTTCGCCATGGCCGCGAGTCTCGTGACGCAAAAGTGAGCGTAGATCTCTGAAACCGAGTGAGCCGTTGGCGACTCACCGGTCAGGCGGCATGTGATTCACGAGTCGTACGCCGGACATCTCCAACCCGGTCTCGAAGATTGGGTCGCGCGGATGGCGCAAGACGCGGTCAGCCGTGCCTCGAGCCGAGGCTTTCAAGCATACGTCTCACTCGAGGAAACGCCGGTATGCAATGTCGCCTGGGGACGAGACGGCCTCGGCGCTCGACTTACGCCGGAACATCTGACGGCGATTCATTGCGCGGGCAAGCCTATTATCGCTGTCGCAATCGGCCAGCTTGTCGCGGCTGGAGGCGTGCGGTGGGATTCACCTATCGGGGAATTCGTCGTCGGCATACGGAGCCCCGTATTGGCCCGCACCCACCTTTCCGACCTATTGACTCACCGCGCCGGGCTATTTCGAGTCACAGCCCGGTCAATGCACTTGCTGTCCGAACCTGACCAGCGAGACTACGTTCTGCGTACCGAGCCCAGAGGACGACCGGGCGACCACGCGATCTACGACGAATACGCTTCCTGGCACCTCTTGGGAGAAGCGACGACGGCCATCTCGGGGATGTCACTCCGAGAATACGTTCGCGCCAACGTTCTCGAGCCCGTCGGCGTAGCCGATGACGTTTTCCTTGGCTTCGATCCGGACCAGCTCGCGACCGCCCATCGTCGCATCGCCGCCAACGGGTTCATTCTCGAAGATCGCTTCCTTCCCAGGCTTTTGGAACTGACCGATCGAGTTCTGACCATGACACAGGCGGCGGGCGGCGCGTATGCGACGGTCGCTGGACTGGGTCGGTTTTATGACCACCTCGGCGGCCTCCTCCGCGGGCAGGCGGGAGGCGTACTGCCTTTGCCGACGCTCAAGCAGATGCTTCGCACACGAAGCCCCGTCGAGTGGGATCCAGGCATGCGACGACGATGCTCGTACTCCTTGGGATTCATGGTCGATCTCACGGACCACCTGTTCGGTTCTGGCCTCTCCTCCGACGCTTTCGGCCACTCCGGCGACCGAGGAACGACGTTCGCGTTTCACGATCCCGCCAACGGTCTGACTATGGCCATCCAGCACATAGGAATCATCGACCCGGAGCGGTCGATATTGCACCGACGAGAACTGATAGTTGAGGCGCTGCTGAACGAACTCCCGGTCGGACAGCGGACCAGTTCAATCTCGTGATCACCTTCGACGCCGCACGCGCATACTTCGAACACGTTCAGACGCTTGCTACGGACCTCACGGTCCAATTCGACTGCGAACGCCTCGAGGGTTGGCCTGAGCAGCACTACCAGGTTTTCGAGAACGGAATACTTCGTTCATGGCTGCCGGGCCGTGCGGAGCACACTGATCTCAGGATTACCCACGTCCGTGGACGCGCCGCTGCGGCTTCAATCGGTGCTGAATCCGGTAGCGCGACCCTCGCACACCTGCGTAGCTCGGGCGCCGACGGCTCCATGCGTCCCTTCCCGCCGTTTGACCTTGGCGCTGCCGACGGCATGCCGACCTACGACGGAGCGACGATTTCCATTCTCTATCGAAGCTATGGGAGCCCGGTCGGAAGCGTCGAGTACGTCGAACGCTTCGTCGATGGCAAGCTGACAGGGTATGAATCAGGACCGGATCCGAGCGCAGAGCTCGAGGTGATCACTGCTTACGCAACGATCCTCCGATATCGACTTGGTCACTTCACGATGCTGGAAGCGCTACACCGATCAAAGGTACGCGGAGCCGAGCCGGCTCTCGATATCGCCGCTGCGTTGATCGAATCCGTCCCGTACACGAACCATCTCGGCGGGTCGGACGCCGCGTGGATGCACTCGGTTCACACACTAAGCGGGCACTACGCGTCGCCGGCATGGCACGCAGCACAGCAGCGGGCCCTGCACGAACCCGACCGCTGAGCGTGAGCGTGCGCCCCAGTTCTTCTTCCGGCATTGCGAGCAGTGACGGGCGACGGGCCGCTCCGACAGAAAGTAAAGTACCTTCGGAAGGTAGGTAGAGTGAGGACGGGATGGCTGAGGTCAGCGCGGACAAGTCGATGCCGGGACTGCTGGAGGTCTTTCGCAGCGCGGTGGTTGATGTGGTTGGGAACCCGGGATTCGAGATTGAGCTCGACACGGAGATCGCCACGCTCGGTATTGAGAGCTTGGATCTAATCGAGGTTGCGATGGCAATCGAGGAGCAGCTCGAGGTAGTCCTGCGGCTTGAAGACTTCGCTGAGGTTCATACCGTACGAGACGCTCTTCAGGTCGCGACTGCAAAGGCGGGAGAGGATGTCTAGTGTCAGGCGCGACGATTACCGGAGTCGGCGTGAAATGTTCGGCCGGCAACTCGCCGGATGAGTTGTGGCGAAGCCTCGTATCGGGAACGCCATCCTTCTCACGACTCGAGCGCTCGGCGCTCACTGACGCCGGCATAGATGTACTCGCCGGGGAAGATCGCGCGTTTGAAGCCGCGACCTACTTTGCACCGTCGCTGATCCGACGATTTGATCGACTCCACCATCTCGGCATCGCCGCATGTCGCGACGCCATGGAGGTGGCTGGTTCCGATTGCGACCCGAGACGATTGGGAGTCGTTGTGGGACTCGGCTTCGGCGCGTGTCAGTTTCTGCAGGATCAACTTCAGATGATGATCGCGAAGGGTGCCTCGCGTGTAAGCCCGCTCGGAGCCCCTCTCGGCATGATGAGTTCCCTTGCCGCGCTCCTCGCCAATGAGGTCGGCGCACAGGGACCGGTACTGACCATCTCGACTGCCTGCGCCTCGGGAGCGTCCGCCATCGGAGAGGCGCTAATGCTCCTGCGAACGGGTCGAGTTGACCGAGTGATTGCGGGTGGTGCCGATGCCATGCTGACAGAGAGCGCTGTTGCCTTTTTTCATAGAGCGGAAGTGTTGTCGACGGAATCTGCCGACCCTCAGCTCGCTGCGCGACCATTCGACCGCGATCGGAACGGTTTCGTGATCTCGGAGGGAGCGGCGTTCGTGGTACTGGAGCGCGAGGCGGAGGCCACGGCATCGCGCCGTCGCTCGTTCGGCGTCGTCCGCGGCTACGCATCCACGACAGACGCATTCAGCCTTGTCGCACCGGAGCCGGGAGGAGAGCTAGCGAGCCACGCCATCGCAGACGCTCTCCGCGATGCCGAGATGAGTCCCGCTGACGTTGGCCAGATAAACGCGCACGGTACTGGGACGAAACTGAATGACGAGGCCGAGGGAGCGGCGATTCTTCGGGTTTTCGGGCATGACGCACCACCTGTCACGGCGCCTAAGGGTGTCACGGGACATCTGTTAGGCGGTTCCGGCGCGGTGGAACTGATTGCCTCGTGTCAGTCAGCCTGTGCTGGCTTGGTTCCGCCGACCGCAGGACTTCGGAACATTGACCCGTCCATCAACCTGGACATTGTAAGTCGCGACCCACGCTCCGTCACTAAGTCGACTGTCGTGAGCAATTCCTTCGGATTCGGAGGGCACAATGCCGTCCTTGTCGTCTCGGCACAATGACAGAACCGACTACGCGGCGTACCGCGCTGGTCACCGGCGGCACCGGTGCGATCGGACGCGCGATCGTCGACTCGTTCGTACGTGACGGCATTCGCACTGTGTTCACCTACCGTCAGAGCGTCGAACGCGCGAACGCAATGGTGAACGAATACGGAGGATCAGCTCGTTGCTATTGTTGCGATGTCGGGGACCGTGACGGCGCACGCGCGTTGTATGACGTGCTCGATGCCGACCGCCTCTCCGTAGACATCCTCGTAAACGCAGCTGGCAGCCATCGTGCGGCTCTGGCGCAGCGCACCTCCGATGAAGCGTGGGATGACACGATTGATATGTACCTGCGCGGTTCGTTTGCACTTATCCGCGGCGCGTTGCCTGCGATGAAGCGATCTCGGTTCGGCCGGATAATAAACATTGGGTCACTCGCTGGCCTCAGAGGCGGCATCGCGCAGAGTGCGTATTCGTCCGCGAAGGCCGGATTGGTCGGGCTCACAAAGTCTGTCGCTCGTGAGGTCGCGGCAAGTGGGATTACGTGCAACCTTGTTGCCCCGGGACTAATAGAGTCTCCCATGCTGGACCAGTACAATTCTCCGGTGTTCGGAGACGGCCGGGAGGCGCTTCGCCGATCGATTCCTGCGCACCGTTTCGGGCGGCCCGATGAGGTTGGAGCAGCCGTCGCGTTCCTCGCATCGGACCGTGCGTCGTACGTGACGGGTTCCATCCTTACGGTCGACGGGGGCTTCGGAGCGTGACCCATAAGGCTTGGCCTGTTCGAGCACCTGGGCCTGCGATGGGTCTGCCTCCCATAGTCGGCTCGGGTGGCGGCTCGATGGACGGCGGGAACACGAATCCGTCGGTCATTTTGTGCGATGCGCCGATCGACTACACGAGCTTTGGCTAGCTCGACCAAATGGGCGGTCGCTGGGCAGAGAGCGTTCGGCAGGAGGCCCCAGTCTCGGGATCAGCCAAAACGGTGCCCGGGATCGCGTATGGTCAAAACGGTGCCCACCATGTAGAAGGCCGGCGCGCCGGATGTCCGTGCCGGTCGGGCGGGTCCATTCACCTCCTATGCGGCCGGCACCGTTTTGGCCATAGCGCAATCTCGGTCGACGATCTGATCCGTCAGGTGCGCGCATCGAGCGGCGAACTTCGAATCCCCAATCCGACGCCAAACGAGCGACGGCAGTGGTGTCGCGCGATCCGCGCAGCAATGAACTCGTCCACATTCCTGCCGGGGCGTGGGCGCACCGTCAGCCGCGCAGTCGTTTCGTCCACCTTCGGGTCGTGGACTCGACTTCCCCGAACCCGACGGACCGACCACGCCGTCACGCCTGCAGCCTGCACCGACCCGCACGCGTCGTCCAGCGTCGACAATCGCCCTCCGCGAGCCTCATATGATCCAAAGCGAACAGGCTCTCGTTCCAGTCGATGCAGCATCATCCCGGGCGTCCGCGCGTGTCTCCGCCACGCTGCCTCCACGAGCGCATGGCTCGTGCGCCCTTTGCTTCTCGAGGAGCTGCATCAAGTCCGGCGGCGGATGAGGAACGATCCCACCGCGTTTGCCTCGACCGGTAAAATGACAGATATGTAACTACACGCCTGTCGAGGCCGTTCAACACCATGCCACGACCCTCTGCAACCACCCTGATCGATCGTGTTGACTCCACCAACGAGGTCGTCGGCCAGATCGCGCGCGCCGACGCCCTCCGCGTCGTCGCGCTCGCGACTCGTCGCCGCGCCTCACCCATCCAGAACGTCCTGGGTGGAGAACCTCGTTGATCGTGGCTCCACTGACCATGACTCTCCTAGCGGTGTGCTTCCGGGTCACAGCAGACACGACGGCGGGATTGCGAGAGATCGGCGACGCGCCGGGCTGGTCAAATGGGATGAGCAGCCACCCGTACGTCGAGCACCAGCGTGACAAGCGCGCACGCCCCGCGCAGCTTGGATCAGCGCGAGCTTCGAGGACGAGCCTCCGAGCCGTGATCAAGCGGCGAGACTTAGACGCGCTGGAGCTTCGCGAGACCCAGATCCAGGCGGTCCTTCACGGCGACGTCCGCGGCCGGCTTCCGACGCGCCCGCGACCGCGCCCGTCGCCGCGACGATCGCGCAACCGGTCGCCACGACCGCGCCGGTCTCCGCCGCCCCACCGCCGACTCTCGCCGAGCTGTTCGCGCAGCTCGACGAGCTCGTCGGCCTGGCTCTCGTCAAGTCGGAGATCCATCACCAAGCCGAGCTCTTGCGGATCGACGGACTCCGCAAGGCGAAGGGATTGAAGTCGCCCGATGTGAGCAAACACCTCGTCTTCACCGGCAACCCGGGTACGGGCAAGACGACCGTCGCGCGGCTCGTCTTGAGGTCGCAGTGTACGGCGCTTTGGCGCCCCCGTATCAGGCGTTTCGCAGTCCATTCCACCATCGTTCGGCGCCCATCGGAGCGCTTCAGGACCCAAAATGGGGGCTTCGATGTGCGCTTCAAGTGCGCATCGCGACCCGGCGTATGTCCGGTCGCGCGGGGTTCCAAGCGTCCGATCGTTGAGCGTGCCACCAACCTCCGTCCGGTTCTGTTCAAGCGCCCGTCAGCTGGGCAGCGCGCCGCGCCGACGTGGCGTGTGGATCTTGCGAACGGACGCGCACCGCACGCTCGCCCGCGCGGGTCGCACCGTCGGTCGAGTGGACGCTTGGAGATGCTGCTGGACCGACCGCGCACCGCTCGCGCTGGCCGCTTGTAGCGCGCACTGAACCTACCAATTCCCGCTCCGAAGTACGTTCGAGACGCCAAAGCGAGCCTCGAAAACGGCCGCGAAACGCCTGCTGGAACCCACAAAAGCGCGCGATGCGATCGTCCCGGCGCCCGACAACGCGCGTGTGTGCGCTATCGGGCAGTTGCAGCCCCGCCAACCAAGCGGCTCACCGGCCTCACACCGGACACATGACGGCCGCTACCGACCGATCGCGACAAGAAACCTTTCACGCTGCTCTCGCCTCGGTGAACAAATTCATCGTCACGGCGTTTCTCCTCGATCCGCGTCTCCGGCCTGACGACAGTGGTTGAGACGCCTCGACACCGGTCTGGACGCGACCTCTGCACCGAAGGTCTGTGCGGGAATGACCCGCCCTGACCGAATGGGGCAAAGTTCGTACATCGGGCGTCCGGTCTGCGACACTCTGGACCGTCACGCAAGGAATGCGTGAGGAATCGACGGCATGGACTCGCCTTTCACAAGTGGACAGCGCTCGCCTCGGACATGGGGTAGCGGGAAGGACTCGGGACCCGACAGACCCGGACCCGCGGGAGTTCTCGCGTGGACGATCGCCACCCAAGAAGTCGTCGGGATACTCGGTCGCAAGTGGGTCATCCCCGTCGTACGTGAGCTCGCGTCGGGAACGAAGCGTCGCTTCCAGCTCCACCACGCGATCAGCAGCGTCACGCCCAAGGTCCTCACCGACACGCTGCGATTCCTCGAACGCGACGGCGTGATCGAACGCGTGCTCCACGACGGCGAGCACGGCTCGAAGAGCATCGCTTACCAACTCACCGACCTCGGCCAGTCGCTCACTGATCCCGTCACCGCGCTCTACCGGTGGGGTCGGGATCATCTCGACGAGGTCCACCGCTCCCAACAAGCAGCCGACGCCCTATGGGCGGTCGACGTGGTACTTCCGGGTGCGCGCGCGGTGGTCGAGGTGTCCGAAAGCCCGTTGCAGTAGCCGCCCGTCACCGCGTATCCGTATCGGCGTGCAATGCGGCGACCTGGACCATGATCATGCGCCTCGGCGTCCGTCGGTACAGAGCTCGCGTGCAGACGCCTACATCAAT
>JALYLU010000071.1:0-9313 GCA_030774075.1 Actinomycetota bacterium
GGACCGGGCTGCGCGACGCGATCGGGATCACCGGATCGACGATGACGAGATCCTCTGAGCGCTCGAGCGCGGCGTCGAAGTCGTTGCTCACCTCGGCCGGCGCGAACCGATCGAAGAGGCGGTCGAGCTCGCGCTCGAAGCCCGGTGGGTACTCGCCCGCGGCCCGGCGCGCGCGCACCTCCGCTTCGATCTCCGCGGCAAGCTTGTGGATGTCGACGTAGTCGTCCGTCAAGACCGGTCCCTCCGAATGCGGGACAGTATCGCCCGTTGATCTTCACGCCGGCTCGAGTCCCGGGAACGCGGCCCCTTCAAGCACTCTCCGGGTCTCGCCGATATCGGGGGGGTGCACCCGCGAACAGAGGCCTCATCCTGTGCGTTCTCGCCTTTTCCTTGTTCTCGTCACCGTCGCGCTCGTGGCGCCGGCGGCCGCCCTGACGGTGGCGCAACCCGCGGGCGCATCGACGGTGTCGGCGAACCCCTCGTGGACCGATAACTCGAGCGGCTGGGACCGCACCTCCTCGCCCACGATCGCCGATGTCAACGGTGACGGCCGCCGTGAGATCGTCATCGGGCACGAGAACGGTCTGTTGCACGTCATCAACGGCGCCAACGGTCGCGACCTCCCGGGTTGGCCGCAGCAGGCGGGCACGGCGATCGACAGCACGCCGGCCGTCGGCGATCTCTTCAGCAACGGTAGGCAGGAAATCGTCGTTGGCCTCGGTTCCACGTGGGTACGCAATCAGCAAGGCGGCGTCGCGGTGTTCAACTCGAACGGCTCCCTGCACTGCGTGTTCCGGACGCTCGACTACTTCAACATCTGGACCGGTGCCGCCCAACCCGACGGTTACTCCGACGGCGTGTACTCGTCTCCGTCCATCGGCGACATCAACGGCGACGGCTTCGCCGACGTCGTCTTCGGCGGCTTCGACCTGCATGTGCACGCGATCGACCGCGACTGCCACGAGATCCTGAGCGACAACGTGGAAGACACCGTCTGGTCGTCGCCCGCGCTGTACGACGTCAACGGTGACGGCCGCCTCGACATCCTGATCGGCGGTGACCAGTCCGCGGGTGGCGCGATCAACTGGTCGGGTGGCGAGTTCCGAGCGATCGAGTACACGTCCGGGAATTCGGTCGGTTGCTCGCATTGCCACGAGATCTGGAAGCACCAGCTCAACGACACGATGTGGTCGAGCCCGGCCGTCGGGGACATCGACGGCGACGGGCGTCCCGAGGTGATCGTCGGCGGCGGCAACTTCTACAACCGCTCCGACGGGCACAACGTCTTCGCCTGGCACGTCGACGACGGCTCGACCCTCTCCGGTTGGCCGGTCGCGACGAGTGGTTCGACCATGCCGTCGCCCGCGCTCGGCGATCTCACCGGTAACGGGATTCCCGAGGTCGTCGCTTCCAGCGCCGACGGTTGGGTGCGTGCCTACAACTCCAACGGATCCGTCCGTTGGGCGACGCATCTGTGGGCGTTCAGCCCGCAGCAGGCGGGCGGCCCCGTCGCGTCGCCGATCATTGCCGACATGAACGGCGACGGTCGCAACGACGTCGGTGCGGGCAACAACTTCGGCTACTTCGTTCTGAACGGTGCGAACGGCGCGATCATGGCCACGGTCGACGCTTACCAGTCGCACGACGGTGCCGCCGCGGTCGGCGACTTCGGTTCGGGCGTC
This sequence comes from Actinomycetota bacterium, assembly GCA_030774075.1. GTDB lineage: Bacteria > Actinomycetota > Acidimicrobiia > IMCC26256 > PALSA-610 > PALSA-610. The sequence continues at coordinate 1,683 of JALYLU010000071.1, forward strand.
GGTTGGCGACTGATCGTCGACGGGTTCGACACGCCGAACCACACGAGCCGTTTGCAGGCCTTCCCGATGCCTGCACCCCGCACCGCGCCTCCGTGGTCCATGTTCCGCCGCGAGCCTCTTCACCACGCGGGTCCGGTTGCGCTCCACCTGCTCCCGCCGGGCCAGTGCCGGGCCGGCACGAATCCCGCCGCCCACCCACTCGCCGCGTCGTCGAGGGGCTACTGGATCGCGGGCGCGGACGGGGGCGTCTACGCGCTGAAGGGTGCGCCATTCTACGGGAGTGCAGTGAGCCGCATTCGGGGGACCGCGGTCGCGATTGCCGCGACGCATTCCGGTAGCGGCTACTACGTGCTCGACAACAGTGGCGGCGTCTTTCCGTTCGGTGATGCTCGCTCGCTCGGTTCGATGGCGGGTTTCCATCTCAACGCGCCGATCATCGCGCTCGCGCCGACTCCGTCCGGGCGGGGCTACTGGCTGCTGGCGTCGGACGGCGGCGTGTTCAGCTTCGGTGACGCACGTTTCTACGGCTCGATGGGTGGCACGCGCCTGAACGCGCCGGTTATCTCGATGGCTGCGACGCGGACCGGCCGCGGCTATTGGCTGCTGGCGTCGGACGGCGGCGTGTTCAGCTTCGGTGACGCACGGTTCCACGGTTCCACCGGCAGCATGCGTCTCAACTCGCCCGTCATCTCGATAGCCACAGCTCCGTCTGGCGGTGGCTACTGGCTCGTCGCGGGTGACGGCGGCATCTTCAGCTTCGGTGTTCCGTTCTACGGGAGCATTCCGGGACTCGGACTCTGCCAGTCGGTGCCGGGAGTGCAGATCCGGCCGACGCTCCCTGGTAACGGATACTTCGTGCTCGCCCGCAACGGCCGGGTTTTCGCCTTCGGTGACGCCCTCGCGGGTGCTTCCGCACCGGGTCTCGGCGGTTGGAGCTTCGCGGTCGACTTCGCCGTTCGGTCCTGAGTCGGTCCGGCCCGAGGCGGTTGCCAAGCTACATTCGGCGGCGTGGCCGACGAGCAGCCCACGTCCTCGCCCGACCAGAACCCGCCTGATCTCGAGCGACTGCTCGCGACGCTGCGCGCTCGAGTCGAACAACGTCGGATCGACGGGGTGTACCCACCGGCTCTCGAAGCCGAGCTGGACGGACACTTCGAACGCCTGACCGGCGATCGTCCGCCCACACCTTCGTTCCTTCTCGCCGAGCTCGAACAGGCGCTCGACCAGCTCGTCAACTTCGAGTACCGCCGCGACGCCATCAGCGACGAAAGTCGCCTCCCTGGCGGTTCGACGCTTCATCGTGCAATCGCGAAGGGCGTCGGCCGTCAGATCCAAGGCGTGCTCGAACAGACGCAGGACCAGTCGCGCCGGGTCGTGCGCGCGATCGCGCTGATGGCGCGCGCGACGAACATGCTCTCCGACGCGTACGACACGCGCGTGATCCAGCAGCTCGACGACCTGCGGCTCGAGCTCGGGCAGGAGCAAGATCGATTGCAACACCTGATGGTTCGCGTGTCCGACGTCGCGGCGCGCGTCCCCGGTGCCGGCGTCGACGCGTGGTACGAGGCCGACGCGTTCAACGCGCACTTCCGCGGGGATCCTGACGACATCGCCGGCCGTTACCGCGACCTCGCGGTGCGCTTCGTCGGCTGCGATCCGGTGCTCGACATCGGCTTCGGGCGCGGCGAGTTCCTTGAACTGTTGCGCGGGCTCGACGTCGAGGCACGCGGCATAGAAACCGAACCGCGCCTCGTCGAGTGGGCCCGGTCCCGAGGCCTGCAGGCCGATGTCGGTCGAGCGGTCGAGTACCTGAGCGAGGTGGACGAGGCGAGCCTCGGCGGTCTGGTGATGATCCAGGTGATCGAGCATCTTTCGCCTCAACACGTCATCGACGTCGTCGGGCTGGCCGCGGAAAAGGTGCGCCCGGGCGGTCGCGTCGTCATCGAGACCGTGAACCCCATGTCGCTGTACACGTACGCCCACGCGTTCTGGGTCGATCCAGATCACGTTCGGCCGGTACACCCGAACTATCTCGGCTTCTTGTTCGGGGAGGCCGGGTTCGCGACCGTCGAGCGGATCGACCGCTCACCGGTACCCGCCGACGAGAGCCTCGAGTTGATGCCGGGCGAAGACGAGATCTCCAAGCGCCTGAACGCGAACTTCGATCGCATCAACGCGTTGTTGTTCGGACCGCAGGACTACGCGATCGTCGCGACGCGGTGAGCCCCGGGCGATGAGCGAGCCGGCCGGAGTCGGCGTCCATCAGGTGCTGGTCGCGGTCTCGCCGGGCGACGCGATCACGAACATGGCGCTCGGGCTTCGTCGCCTACTGCGTCGCGTCGGCCCGTCGGAGATCTACGCACGGCACATCGCGCCCGCGCTCCTCGACGAGGTTTTGCCGCTCACGGGCTACGGGCCGCGCCATCCCTCCCGAAGTGTGCTGATCTTCCACGCGTCGATCGGCCAATCCGACGTGTACGAGTTCCTGACGTCTCGGGCGGAGCCGCTCGTGCTCGTGTATCACAACATCACACCGTCCCACTATTTCGAACCGTACGACCCGGCGTTCGCCGACTTGCTCGCGCTCGGGCGCCGGGAGGTCGAGCGTCTGCGCCCGCGGGTCATGGGCGCGATCGCCGCCTCCCATTACAACGCGCGCGAACTCGAAGAGATGGGCTACCGCGACGTGCGCGTGGTGCCACCGATCGTCAAGCCGCGGCACCTCTCGAGGGTGGAGCCGCGGGCCTCGACCATGCACCACCTCGCGACGTTGGACGGGCCGATCTTGCTGTCCGTAGGTCAGCTGATGCCGCACAAGCGACCCGACTTTCTCGTTCAGATGATGCACATTGCGGCGACCTACCAAGGGTTGGACGGATACCTGATGCTCGTCGGACATCAACGACTCGAGCGCTATTCCCGTGCCATCCGGGAGCAGGTACAGGAGCTCAACCTCGACCGCGTTCACGTCGTCGGAGCGGTCGACGAGCCCGACCTGGCCGCGATGTTCCGGTCGGCCGACGCGGTCGTGATGGCGAGTGAGCACGAAGGCTTCTGCCTCCCGCTCCTCGAGGCGATGACGTTCGAAAAGCCGATCGTCGCCCGCGCCTGCGCCGCGATCCCGGAGACCGTCGGCGAGGGCGCGCTTTTGCTTCCGCCCGATCGGGGCCCGACGCTCTTCGCCGAGGCGGTTACGGAGGTTCTTGCCAACGAACCGCTGCGCCGGGAGCTGGTCGCCGGTGGAAAGCGCCGGCTGGTCGAGCTCGAGCGCTGCCCCACCGACGCCGCGGTTGTCGAAGTGCTTCTCGAGGTCGTCTGATGCGCCTGCTCTACGTCGTGCAGCGGTACGGCGAGACGATCGCGGGCGGTGCCGAGCAACACTGCCGGGAGATGGCCGAGCGCATGGCCCGGCGCGGTCATCACGTCGAGGTGGCGACGACCTGCGCCCAGTCGTACATCGACTGGGCGGACGCGTACGAACCGGGTCGCTCGACCATCCGCGGCGTCGTCGTGCATCGGTTCCCGGTCGCGGCACCGCGCGACAACACGCGGTTCAACGAGCTGAATCGGCGAATGGTGCGCGGGCGGGGCTCGCGCCCCATGTTCCTCCAGCGCGAATGGATGCGAGGGCAGGGTCCGTGGACTCCTGGTCTGGTCACGTGGCTCGAGCGCAGAGCGAACTGCTTCGACTGCGTTATCTGCTTCACGTACCTCTACTGGACGACGTGGTCCGCCCTCCACGCGCTGCGCGGCCGCGTGCCGTTGGTATTGCACCCGACTGTGCACGACGAGCCGCCGTTGCGTCTCTCCTTGTACGATTCCGAGTTCCGCGCGCCTGACGCGTTCGCACTCTCCGCCCCCGAGGAGATTGATCTCATACGCGCTCGTTTCCACGTCGATCCTCCCGGCGAGGTGGTTGGCATCGGCGTCGAGGTCGGTTCGGCCGATCCGGCGCGGTTCCGCGCGGCCTACCGACTCGGGGACTTGCCGTACCTGCTCTACGTCGGCCGGATCGACGAAGGCAAAGGTGCACTCGCCCTCGTCGACTTCTTCGTCGCCTACAAGGATCGTCATCCGACCGACGACCTCGTTCTCGTCCTGGTCGGCGACGACTTGATCCAGATCCCCGAACGCGACGACATCGTCGTCACCGGCTTCGTCGATATCCAGACGCGTGACGACGCCCTCTCCGGCGCGCTTGCTCTCGCCCAACCCTCGTTCTTCGAGAGCTTTTCGATGATCTTGACCGAAGCATTCGCGTTCGGCCGACCGGCGCTCGTGCAGGGTCGGTGCGAGGTGCTCAGGGGCCATGCGCAGCGGAGCAACGCCGCGATTCCCTACGACAGCTTCGCCGAGTTCGAATGCGCGCTCGAGATGTTCCGCGACGCCCCCGCGCTTGCCGAGGCGATGGGCGCCGCCGGTCGCGCGTACGTGGAGCGTGAATACACGTGGGATGTCGTGCTCGACCGCTACGAAGCCCTGCTCGAACGCACCGCGCGGGTCGGACCGTCCGTGAAGGGCGCGCGGTAGCTGCCGCGTATAATTACGGCGTTTTCGCTACAACGTCTCGCCGCGAAAGCCGGTTCCGCGCAGACGTCCGCGGGTGTCGAGGACGAGCCGGGCGTGCTGGGCGATGTCGTCGTAGGGCAAGTCCGGATGGTCGACGCAAAGCACGACGAGGTCGGCCGCGGCGATCTCGTCGACCGAACATTCGACGCGCGGAGTCGGCGGACCGAGGCGGGCGTCGGCCGGGACGTGCGCGTCGTGCGCGCGCACGTCGGCTCCGAGCGCGAGGAGTTGCTCGGCGATGGTCATCGCCGGAGACTCACGCCAGTCGCTCGTTCCGGGCTTGTACGCGAGGCCGAGCAGCAAGATCCGCGAGCCGTTGACCGCGCGCCGCTCCTTGTTCAAGAGCGAGATGATGCGGCCGACGACGTACTCGGGCATGCCGCGGTTGACTTCGTTCGCGAGCTCGACGAAGCGGAAGCGGTGTCCGAGCTGGCGCTCGACCCGCCACGCGAGGTACGAGGGATCGATCGGGAGACAGTGTCCGCCCACGCCTGGTCCTGGTGTGAACCGCATGAAACCGTACGGCTTGGTTGCGGCCGCGTCGATCGCCGACCAGATGTCGACGCCGAGGTCGCGCGCGAACATCGCGAGTTCGTTGACGAGCGCGATGTTCACGTGCCGGAATGTGTTCTCGAGCAACTTGGTCAGCTCGGCTTCACCCGTCGATGCGACCGGAACGATCTTGTCGACGACACTTTCGTAGAACGCCTCGACCGCCGAGAGCGAGTTGGCACCGACACCCGAGACGACCTTCGGGGTGCTCGCGAACGTCCAGGCGGTGTTGCCCGGGTCGATCCGCTCAGGCGAGTACCCAAGGAAGAAGTCGATGTCGGCCCGCATGCCGCCGGCTTCGAGAATCGGCCGCAGCAGCTCTTCGGTCGTTCCGGGATACGTGGTCGACTCGAGGACGACGAGCGCGCCGGGCGCGAGGAAGCGGGCGAGGTCGCGTCCCGCCGACTCGATGAATGAAAGGTCGGGGATTCCTTCGTCGAGGGGCGTTTGCACGGTGATGACCGCGATATCGAAGTCGTGCAGATCGTCGGCGTCACGCGACGGCAGGTAACCGGCGCGGAGCGCCTCGGCGAGCTGTGCATCGGGGACGTCCTCGACGTAAGAGCGGCCGGCGCGTAGCTCGTCGATGCGTGCCGGAGTGACGTCGTAGCCGACGACCGGGTACGCGACCTCTACCGCACGCATCGCCAGCGGCAGCCCGACATGACCTTGGCCGACCACGACGACTTTCGCCTGCCGGTCCTCGATCCGCGACCTCAACCGGCGCAGCTCCGGCGTGGTCATGACCGGTCGGATCGCGTCTCCGTGGCGACCGGTACCTCGTCGCGATCGCGCGACACGCGCACGACGAGATCGGCGAGCAGGCCGATCGCGAAGATCTGGAAGGCGGCGAAGAGAATGAGCAAGGTGTTCGTCGTGACATGGAAATCGTAACGGGCGATGTCGTACACCAGTTTGCCGAGCCCGAAGGTCAGCAGCGCAAAGCCGGTCGGCAGGAAGAGGCGAAGCGGGTTGTAGGAGAGGACCATTCGCACGACCTGGACGCCGTAGCGGCGCGTGTCCTTGATGGGATGGAACTTCGATTGACCGGCCCGCTTGCCGTACTCGATGGGGATGTACTTCACCGAGTATCCGCCGGAGAGAAAGGTCATGGTCATGGTGGTGACGCACGAGAAGCCGGGAGGGAGATGGCGAAGGTACTGGCGGGCGACGTCGGTTCGAAACGCGCGGAAACCGGAGTTGAGGTCGGGGATCTTCGTCTTCGTGAGGAAGCTTGCGAGCCGGCGGATCAACCACTTGGCGGGGACTCGCAAGCTCTTCATGGTGCCCTGCTCGGACGTCCGCGCGCCGACGACCTGGTCGTAGCCGTCGAGCTCCTTGACGAGTTGGGGGATCGTGTCGTTGGGGTATGTCATGTCGACGTCGGTCCAAACGGTGACTCGGCCGCGCGCGGCGGTGGTCCCCGCTTTGCGCGCGGATCCCGAGCCTCGGTTTTGCAAGAAACGGATGACACGCAATCCGCCGATCGCCTCGGCGGCCTGGCCCGAACCATCCGACGATCCGTCGTCGACGACGATAATCTCGTAGCTGTATTCCGACGCGTCCATAGCCATTCGGATGCGGTCCACTTCCTGCTTGAGGTGCTCGACCTCGTTGTAGACGGGCAGGATGATGGTCACGTCGACTTCGGGGCTGGCGCCGGGAGCGACGAATGACGCGTGCTGGGTCATGGACGATCAGCCTACGCGACGGGTTCGCCGGGGACGGGTTGCGGAAAGGCGGGAAGGTCGGTCGATGACTCACGGCGCCGTCGAGCGCACGGACGGCGGAGCCGATGGAGGGGCCATCGCGTCCGAGATCGCACCGCCGAGCTGGTTGCGTTTCCTCGCCCTGGCTACGGCCGCGGGCGTCCTGACCTTCGGCTCGGCCGGGTTGCTCCTTGCCGTGAACGGTTGGTACCGGCCCGCGCTCGCCTTTCCGATCGGTGCGGCGGGGTGGATCGCGGTGCTCGTTCTGGCGCGGCCGGCGCTCGCGCCGAAGGCGACCGGCTCGCGCGATGCGCACGTGTACGCGGCCGTCGGTGTCGCGGCGATTGTCGCGATCACGGCGTGGAACGCCGCGCACGCGTCGCAACATGTTCTGGTCAATCGTGACGGTGGTTCGTACGCGAACACAGCTCGCTGGATCGCTCGTGACGGTTCCCTGGCCGTAAAACCTCGGGTCGGTCCGTTCGCGAACCCGCCGACGGTAGGGTTCGACTCCTTTGCCGTCTACCAGATGCCGGACGGATCACTGCAGTTCCAGTTCGCGCATCTGCTGCCGGTCGTGCTCGCCGAGGCCTTCGCCATCGGGGGCGACGCTGGCCTCTTTCATGCCCCCGAGGTGCTCGGCGGGATCGCGTTGCTCGCGTTCTTTGTGCTCGCGTGGCGCCTCTTTCGTCGTCCACTGTTCGCGCTCGCGGCCATGCTCGCGCTCGCGTTCATCCTCCCGCAGGTCTCGTTCTCGCGAGATTCCTATTCCGAGATCCCGTCGCAGATCTTGTTGTTCAC
>JALYLU010000071.1:9323-10005 GCA_030774075.1 Actinomycetota bacterium
CTCTGGCTGCTCGTCACGCCGCAGTTGCTGCCGACGTGGCGCGTCGCCCTTGCGTCCGGTCTGTTTCTGGGGACGCTCGAAGCGACCCGCATCGACGCGATTGTCTTCCTCATCGGTGTGCCTGTCCTTCTGCTCGTCGCGTGGTTACGAGCCGATCGCGATTTGCGTCGCCGATCCGTGCTGCCCGCGGCCTGCGCATTTGTCGCCGGGCTCGCGCCCGGCCTGACGCTCGGGTTGATCGATCTCACTCGTCACAGTGGCATGTACTACGCGGATCTCTCGCACAACGTGAGGCAGCTCGTCCTGGTCGCGGTCGGCTCCGCGATCGTGTGTGCGTGCGCGCTCGTGGCCGGTTCCTGGCCCGGGCTGGTTCGGAGTCTTCGCAGATTGCCGTGGCCGACACTCGCGACCTTCGCCGCGGCGCTTGTCGGTTGCGCGGGATTCTTCGCGTGGGTCTTCCGGCCCCGTATCCAGCACTTGCACGGCCGCGTGCCGATCGGGCTCGTGGGTGGACTGCAGGCGGCCGAGCATGTCGCCGTCGATCCGACGCGCACCTATTTCGAGCGCTCGTTGACCTGGATGGGTTGGTACCTCGGGCCGCTCACGCTCGCGGTGGCCATCATCGGCGCGGCGCTTCTCGTGCGGGAGCTGCTGCTGGGGCGCATGACGCGCGTCATCGGTG
>JALYLU010000071.1:10015-12386 GCA_030774075.1 Actinomycetota bacterium
TCATCGGTGTCCTCGTCGTGCTCGCGCCCGGCAGCATTTTATATCTCTACAAGGCCGACGCCGTGCCGGATCACGTGTGGGTCACGCGTCGATTCCTCGTGAGCGCGTTTCCGCTGCTGGTGTTGCTCGCGCTCGGTCTGGCCGCGGCGTGCGCCGGTACGCGTCCGCGTGATTGGTTCGGCGCCGCGCCGCGGGTGGCCGCGATCCTGTTCGCGGTCCTTGCGGTTGCGTATCCGATGTACACCGTCATCGGTCTGCGCTCGATGAGCGAGGAGCGCGGCTTCCTCGCGGTCGTCCACGACGTGTGCGCCGACATCGGCGGTCATGCCGCGGTGGTCGTGCTCGAGCGGGACGAGCGCGATCTCGTCGACGATTGGATCCCCCAGGCGTTGCGAAGCTGGTGTGGTGCTGACGTCGGTGTGACTCGCGGACGCGCGCGAGCCGACGCGCTCCTCGGCCTCGCGCGTGCCTGGGACGAGGAAGGGCGACGGCTCTTCGTCGTCGCCGTGTCGCCCGACACGGTCCGCAAGGTATTTCCGAGCGCCGCCATCACGCCGACGCGGGAGGCCGTCAACACGAAGTTCCTCGAACAGGTGTTGACGCACCGCCCGGACGCCTACGCGCGGCAGTCACTCTCCTTGTTCGTGGCGCCGGTCCCGACCGGATAGTCGGGCTCCCTGTACGGGTTGTGCGAGGATCATTCCTCGATGTGGAGCGATTGCATCCAATGATCGAGGCGACCGAATCGGACTCGCTGTTGCTGGCCGAGCAGGAGCACACGCCGGGCGCGCCCGATGCGGAGCGCGCTGCTCGTCCGCTTCCGACGTGGTTCGTCATCGGGCTGGTCGCGGCAGTCGTATGGTGCGCGACGGCGGGCGCGGTCGGCATCGCTCTGCTCGTTGCCGGCTGGTACGCGGCGAGTGTGGTCGGTGGCGCCGCGACGCTCGCGTCGTTCGCGGCTGCGACGGCGGCCTGGCGCGGTCTCGGAAGGCGCGCGCACGCCGACCACCGCGCCGCGCTGGCCTCGGTCGTTCTTGTCGTCGCCTTCTTTGCCTTCGCCAGCGCGTTCCACTCGGAGCATTTGCTGATCGACCGCGATCCGGCGGGATACATCAACACCGGGCGCTCGATCGCGCGCAGCCACGAGTTGCGGCCGAAGATTCAGCGCGGCGCGTTCATATTCACCAGCGACAAGAAGCCGTACGCACGGTACCAGCCGAACTTCTTCCCGATGCTTCCCGTCCTGCTCGCGCTGGGATGGTCGGTTGGCGGCGATGTCGGAATGTTGCTCGTCGGCCCGTTGCTCGGTGCTCTGGGTTTGCTCGCGTGCTACGCGCTCGCCTCGCGCGTCCTGGGCCCGCGCGGCGGATTGCTGGCTCCGGCATTCCTGATGATCGGACCGCTCCAGCTCTGGTTTGCTCGCGATGCCTATTCCGAGCTCGTCGTGCAGGTGGTCGTTCTCGGAGGTCTGTTGCTTTTTCTCGAGGCGCGCGCGCACGCGCGATGGGGGATCGCCCTGCTCAGTGGTGGCCTCGTCGCGTCGTCCGCGCTCGCGCGTATCGACGCGCTCGCCATCGTCGTCGGCGGCCTCGCCCTCGTCGGCGCCGAATGGGTCCATTGCGACTCCGACGCGATGCCGGTGCAGGCGCGGCGCGTCGTCGCCGGATTCGGGTGTGGGCTGGTAGGCGGGACTTTGGTTGCACTCGCGACGACGTATTACGTCGCGCACGGCTACATCGTGTCGCTCGGCGCCGAGTGGGGTGCGCTTGTCGGTGCGTGCGCATTGACCATCGTCGGGGTGATCGCGGTCGTTGTGATCCACCGCATGCGTCCCGGGTTCGGCCGGTGGTTCGCGCAGAGGGAGTATCCGTTCGCGGCGATCGTGGCGGCAAGCGCGGGGGTGTTCGCATGGGCGTATGTTTGGCGACCCGATCCCGCGAGCGATCTTGCCTTCGTCGCTCCGGGCCGGCCGATAAGCCTCGCGCTGCGGAACTCCACGAACGCCTGGCATTTCAGCTATTCGCTGCGCTGGTTTTCCTCGTACTTCGGCCTGGTCGCGATCGTCGTGGGCTTCGTCGGTTTCGTCGTTCTCGCGTCGCGTGCGCGGCGCGGTGACAGCGCCGCGGCGACCGTGTTCCTCGTCGTCGTCCCCGTGACCGTCATGTACATCGCGCGCCCGAGTATCTCGCCCGACCAGCCGTGGGCGATGCGCAGATATCTCCCAATCGTGATCCCCGGCCTGGCGATCGCGGTTGCCGTCGCCCTCGCGACCGGGTGGCGTGCCGCCGGCTCGACGCGCGGGTCGCGCGCGCGCGCGACGGCGCGTGCGGGGCTGGTGGCGGTCGCGCTCCTTGTGGCGGTGCCCTCTGCG
>JALYLU010000072.1 GCA_030774075.1 Actinomycetota bacterium
CTCCACGTCGGCGCCGATCGCGCTCATGACCTCGATCATCACGTCGAGATCGAGCACCGGATCGAAGTTGCGCAGCGAGGTGGTCCCCTCAGCGAGCAGTGCCGCCGCCATCTGCTTCAGGCCGGCGTTCTTGGTCGCACCCGAGGTCTGCACGCGGCCGGCGAGCGGTCCGCCGGCGCGGACCCGGAATCGAGTCACGACCGAAAAGACTACTTTCCGGAGTAGTCAGGTCGGCGTTGTTCGACGAACGCCTGGATCGCTTCGCGCATGTCGGCGGACCGCAAGCAAACGGCCTGGGCCTCGGCTTCGACGACGAGCCCTTCGGCTACTGACACACGACCGGCTGCCTCGATCGCGCGTTTCGCGCCCTGCACCGCGAGCGGCGGTTGCGCGGCGATCGCCGCGGCGAGGCCACCGGCATCGGCTTCCAGCGCGTCGTCGTCGACGAGCCGCTCGCACAGTCCGATGCGATACGCCTCGTCGGCGTCGATGCGGGCCGCAGTCCAGATGAGCTCCTTGGCCTTGCCCGGGCCGACGACGCGCGGCAGCCGTTGGGTGCCGCCGAGGTCGGGCAGGATGCCGTACTTGTGCTCGAGCAGACCCACAGACGTACCGCGCGCGAACACGCGGATGTCGCACGCCAGCGCCATCTGCAACCCGGCGCCGAGCGCGAACCCGCGCACCGCGGCGATCGTCGGGTAGCGCGCCTCCTCCAACCAGGAGTACGCCTCCTGTGTGCGCATGATGCCGTCGACCGTCGGATCGTGATGACGCGTGCCGACGTCGTCACCGCCCTCGATGGAGTCGGTCGAGGCTCCGGTGAACACGGACGTATCGATGCCCGACGAGAACGCGCGCCCGTTGCCGATCACGACGAGCGCGCGCAGCTCAGTGTCGTCGCGCAGCTCCTTGCCCAGCGCGCGCAATTCCTGCCACATGAGAATGGTGAAGGAGTTCAGCTTGTCGGGGCGGTTCAACCGCAGCCAGCCGATGTGCCCCTCGCGCGTGAGCTCGACGGTTTCGTAGACGGTCATGTGCGCACGGTATCGCCGGCCGCCACACAGCCGAAACGTACGACCTCGACGGGTTCTTGTATGCCCGCGACCGAGATCATTCCCGCCGGCTCGAACCGGGTGCCCGCGGGCGTGTGCTCGGCCAGGTCGACCGTCGCGAGGATCTCGTGCGGCCGGGCCACCGTCGCGAGCCGCGCCGCGAGATTCACCGAGCGCCCGGTGTAGTCGTCGCCCTCCAGCAGGATCACGCCGCCGCCGGCGCACCCCGCGTGCACCGACAGCGGCAGCTCGAGCTCGTGGGTCAGCGCTTCGAGCTTCGTCACCGCGGCAATGAGGTTGGGCGGTTCGACCGCCACCAGCATGCAACCGTCACCGAGCCACTTGGCGATGCGGACACCGAACTCTGTCGCGACATGGCGGACCGCGCCCCGGAAGAGGGTCAGTACCCGCACCGACTCCTCGTCGCCGAACTGGTCACCGAACGATGTGAAGCCCGAGAGGTCGACGAACGAGAACCACCGCTCGACTCGCACGAACCGAGTCTGTCACCTCGAGCTCGAACATCCGGTAACGAAATCGACGACGGCACCGGCCACGTCGGCGAGCACGCCATCGACCGTCAACCCGCTCGACTTCAGGGGCTTGAAGCCGTGATCGCCCGTCTCGACCCAATGGAACGACACCGGTCCCTTCAGTTTCTTGGCTTCATGTTGCAGCTCGGCCGGGGTTCCGAACGCGTCGCGCGTCCCGCTCACGAAGAGTGCCGGCATGCGCAATCGCGCGAAATGCTCGACGCGCAGCTGTGTGGCCTTTCCCGGCGGGTGCAGCGGGTAGCCCAGTAGGACGAGCCCAAGCACCCGCGCTTCGCCTTCGGCGTCGGCCTCGGCCGCGACCAGCGAACAAACCCGGCCGCCCATCGAACGACCTCCCAAGACGAGGCGTTCCGGCGGCAGCTTGGTGCGCCGGGACAGCTCACGCACCGCCTCTCGCACCGCGGCATCGAGCACGGCCGCGCGATCAGGTGCCCGGCGCCCGGCGGCCCGGTACGGGAAGTTGAAGCGCAACGAAGGCACTTTCGCGTCGGCGAGCGCATCGGCGACGGTCGTCAACGTCGCCGCGTTCATGTCGGCACCGGCACCGTGCGCGAGCAGCACCGCGCGGTCGGCTCCGCGCTTCGGACCTTGGTACGCGAGATCCGTCAGCACCATCGCGAGAGAAAGGTTCCGATACGGGCGAGCTCGTCGGCAACACTCTCCGCGCGCCGCCATCCGTGCCCTTCGCCGGCATACACGTGATATTCGACGACCCCGCCCGCGTCGCGCCGCGCGTCCGCGAAGGCGGCGGTCCGCTCGGCGTTGACGACGCGGTCCTCGTCGCCCTGCAACAAGAGCACGGGCGCGCGCACGTCGGCCGCGTGCGTGATCGGCGACCGGGCGATGTACGAATCCCGCGCGCCCGGCAAACGACCCACCAACCGGGACACGTCGCCCGCCTCGAACCGGTGCGTCGTCGCCGCGAGGTCGAGCAGGTCGGTCACCGGATACAGCGCGATCACCGCCGCGACGAGATCGGGATGCTGCGCGGCGACGTTCAACGCCGTGAAACCCCCCGCGCTCGCGCCCATGAGCGCCACCCGGCCCGGTATCGCCCAGTCTTCCTTGATCGCGTGCTTGATGCCCGCGGCGACGTCGGCGACGTCGCGCTCGCCCCAGCGGCCGTCGAGCGCGTTCCGATAGGCCACGCCGTAGCCCGACGAGCCGCGGTGGTTCGGTTGCAGGACTCCATAGCCGTGTTGCACGAGCCACTGCACCCGCGGGTTCCAATCGGCCAGGGCCTGACCGGTCGGGCCGCCGTGCACGTGCACGACGATCGGCAACGCTCCACGCGCTCCGGCAGAACGCCACAACAAACCGTGCACGGCCGCGTTCCCCGATTTCCACATGACGGGCTGCGGCTCGACCAGGCCGGTTCGCTCGAAGCCGGCCACGGGCCCGCGCGCGATCGTCCGCCGGCCCGAGCCGTTCGCCGCAAGTACGACGACTTGCGCGGGCGTGACCGCGCCCGACCGCACACAGACGATCCCGCCGTCGCCCCACGCGAGATCACGGTGCCAGCCGCGCGAGAGCTCACGCGCAGACTTTCGGCCGGGTGCTCCGATCGCGAGTAGGCCGAAGCCGGACTCGTTGCGACACCACGCGAGCTCGCCGCCGTCGGGCGACCACGCGAACGAACGCTGTCCCTCCGACCACGCCGGCTCCGCGCACTCCCGTTCTTGTTGGCCGGCGAGCAGCGACTCACCGTCGACGACCAGTGTGCCGTCGCGGACCCACGCGAGTCGCGCCCCGTCGGGCGAGAAGCGCGCCTGACTGCACGCGCCGTCGGCCGCGACGACATACGAGGACGCACCGGCGTCGCGGCGCATGATCCGCGACGCGTGCCACGGCATGTTCGGCAGATCCCATTCCTGCCAGACGAGCGCACGGCCGTCCGGCGACCACGCCGGGTCCCAGGCGTAGTCGGCGTGCGAGACCCGCTCCGGCCAACCCGAACCGTCGAGCGGCACCGTCGCCACGTCGCAGGTCTCGTCGCGCTCGATCGCGCACGCCACCTCGCCGCGCGACGACACCGCGGGGGCGAGCGCCCGACCGTCGTGAGTGAGCACGCGCTCGACGCCACCCTCGGCGTGTGCGACCACGAGGCGGCCGTCGCTCGCCGCGACCACGAGGACGTCGTCGTCGACCCACGCGTAGCCGGCGCCGGCGCCGCACTCGGCCGTCACGACGACCGGCGGTCCGTGGTCGGCCGGCGCGACCACAACGTCGGACCGGCCGTCGTACGTGTCGATCCAAGCCAAGCGGGCGCCCGACGGCGACCACTGCGGACCACTCACGCTCCGTGACCTGCTCATCATGGAAGGTGCAATCGAGGGCGCCACCGCCCGGCGACGCTAGTGCGCGGCTTGCCTTCCTGGTCACCCGGCCTCCATCCTGGTTTCCTCATGCCCACCCCCAGGTCTGCCCTTTCGCGCGCGCGCACGCCCCGATCCGGTGACCCGCTGCGGGTCGCGTTTCTCATCTACCGGGGGAACCCCCACTGCGGCGGGCAAGGCGTCTACAGCCGTCACCTCACGCGCGAGCTCACGGAGCTCGGCCACACGGTGACGATGCTCGCCGGCCCGCCCTGGCCGGTCGCCGACCCGCCCGTCACGCTCGAGCACGTTCCGAGCCTCGATCTGTACGAGCGCGAGAACCCGTTTCGCGTCCCGTGGCCCCACGAGTTCCGCACCCGGGCCGACGTGGAGGAGTTCGCGATCATGGCCGGCGCGGGCTTCCCCGAGCCCTACGCATTCAGCCGGCGCGTCTACACGCAGCTGCGCGACCGTCGAAACGAGTTCGATCTGGTCCACGACAACCAGTGCCTGGGTCGCGGACTGCTCGGATTGCTGCGCGACGGCTGGCCCTTCGTGAACACGCTGCACCACCCCATCACCGTCGACCGCGACCTCGACCTCGCCGCGGCGACGTCGCCGCTGCGCAGGCTGACGCTGCGACGCTGGTACGGCTTCTTGGGCATGCAAATGGACGTCGCGCGGCAGCTTCCCCGGCATATCACGGTGTCGGACAACTCGAAGAGGGACATCGTCGCCCAGATGGGCATAGACCCCGACACGCTGCACATCGTGCCGGTCGGCGTCGACCAGAAGCAGTTCCGTCCGCTGCCGTACGTCGCACGGGTGCCCGGCCGCCTGATGACGACCGCGAGCGCCGACGTGCCGTTGAAAGGTCTGACCTACCTGATCGAGGCGCTGGCGAAGGTGCGTACCGAGCGCGACGACGCGCATCTCGTCGTCATCGGCCGGCCGCGCCACAAGTCGGCGGTCCCGGCGCAGATCGAACGGCTCGGATTGCAGGGAGCGATCGAGTTCGTGAGCGGCGTCAGCGACGAGCGAATCGTCGAGCTCTACGCCGAGGCGGAGATTGCCGTCGTCCCTTCGCTCTACGAGGGGTTCTCGCTTCCTGCAATCGAGGCCATGGCGTGCGGAGTTCCGCTGGTCACGACCACCGGAGGCGCACTGCCCGAGGTCGTCGGTACGCACGGCGAAAGCGCGATGACCGTGGCGCCCGGCGACCCCGGCGCGCTCGCGCAGCAGCTCATCGACGTGCTGAACGACGACCCGCTGCGGGCCCGGCTCGGCGAAGGAGGCCGTCGCCGCGTGCTCGACCGGTTCACGTGGCGCAAGACCGCGCAAGGCACCGCCGAGCACTACTGCCTCGAGCTGGAAGCGCATGCGAAGCGAGAACGCGACTCTGGGTTTGCCGCCTGATGCTCACGGTCGACTTCTACCGGCTCGGGCTGGTGCGCGGCGAGCGCCTCCTCGACCTCGGCTCCGGCGGCGGACGTCACGCGTTCGAGGCGATGCGGCGCGGCGCGCGCGTCACCGCGCTCGACTACTCCGCGTCCGATCTGAAGGACGTCGCTGCCGTCGCCGGCGCGATGATCGGGTCCGGCGAAGCCACGTACGAGCAGTGGGCCGGAGTGGTCAACGCCGACGCGCTCGACCTGCCCTTCCCGTCGAACGCGTTCGACCGCGTCATCGCGTCCGAGGTGCTCGAACACGTCTGGGACGACGAGCGCGCGCTTACCGAGATCGCCCGCGTGCTCCGCCCCGGCGGCCGGATTGCGGCGACCGTTCCTACGCGATGGCCCGAGCGGGTCTCGTGGGCACTCAACTGGCACTACCACGACACGCCGGGCGGTCACGTCCGCGTCTACCGCCAGCACGAGCTCGAGCTGAAGCTCGAACGAGCGGGTTTCTTCCTGCGCGGATCGCACCACGCGCACGCGTTCCACTCGCCGTACTGGTGGCTGAAGTGCGCGTACGGACTCGACAACGCCGAAGCCGCACCGGTCCGCCGCTACCACGACTTCCTGTGCATGCTCATCGAGCAGAACCCGCGCTGGGCTCGGGTCACCGAGCGCGCGTTGAACCCGGTGCTCGGCAAGAGCGTGGTGCTCTACGGCGAGAAGGTCGCACCGACGATGGCAAAGTGGGGGAAGCGAAGCCTTGGCTGATCACGAGCTCCCCGAAGTCAACGGGATCCTGACCCGCGCGCAGATCGAGCAGACGATCGACGCGATCGCGTCGGTGCAGCTGGGCGACGGCAACATTCCGTGGGCGCCGGGACATCACACCGACCCGTGGAACCTGGTCGAGGCGGCGATGGCGCTCGACGTCGGCGCCCGATTCGCCGAGGCCGAGCGCGCGTTCGAATGGCTGACGCGCACCCAGCATGATTCCGGCTCCTGGTACGCGTACTACTCAGGCAACGACGTGAAGGAACACACACTCGACACCAACGTCAGTTGCTACGTGGCCAACGGCGTGTGGCACCACTACCTCTGCACACTCGACGCGGGTTTCCTCGAAGCGATGTTCCCGGTCGTCGAGCGGGCGATCGACTTCGCGCTCGACAATCAGCACCCGAGCGGCGAGATCGAGTGGGACGCCGATCCGGCGCGCGTCGACGGGAAGGGCGCGCTGCTCACCGGATCGTCGAGCATCTACTCGTCGTTGCGCTGCGCGATTGCCGCCGCCGAGCGCCTCGGTCGCGAACGGCCCGACTGGGAGTTGTCGTTGGGATCGCTGGCCATCGCGATCGCGCACCGTCCCGATCGGTTCCTCGACAAAGATCGCTGGGCCATGGACTGGTACTACCCGATCCTCGTCGGCGTATTGCGTGGCGGTGCCGCCGAGGCGCGACTCGCCGCCAAATGGGACACGTTCGTCGCACCCGGCCGTGGCGTGCGCTGCGTATCCGACCAGCCGTGGGTCACAGCGGCAGAAACCTGCGAGCTGGTCATGGCGCTCGATGCAATCGGTCTGCACGAACGCGCCCGAACGTTGTTCGAATGGGTCCAGTTCCTCCGGCACGACGACGGCTCGTACTGGACCGGCATGAACTTCGAAGACGACCGCTACGACGCTTGGGGCGAGTACTTCACCGCCGAGCAGCCGACCTGGAACAGCGCGGCAGTGGTCCTCGCCGCGAATGCGCTCGGTGGATCGGGCCCGACCGCGGGGATGTTCCGCGGTGAGGGTCTGCCCGGCGGGTTGACCGCCCAGGAGCTGATCGAGGCCGGCGCGACGATCGAAGCCGACCGAGCCGCCCGCGATCGTCATTGACCCGCCCCGGCGGTCACGAGAGGGTGCCGCGCGAGCGACCGCGTTCGTCGTACCATTCGCGCCGAATGCGGGGATGGCAGAGCGCCCGATCGAAGGCGAGAGCAGCGGACGTGGCATCTTCCAACGCGACCATCGCGGCGCCGAGCTCGCCGCCCATTGCGCCGGTCGAAGTGCCGGTCGTGGTGCCGCTGGAACCGCCCGTTGAAATGGCCGAGATGGGTGAAATGGCCGCGATGGCGGCCGAAACGCCGATGGTCGCGCGGCTCGGGATACAGCCGGAGGTCCTGCGCCTGCTCGAGGTCGTGACGAACATGTGTGATCACGTCATCGAGTACATCGAAGCCGATCGGCGCGAGCGCCGGTTGATGATCGACACACTCGCCCAACTCAGCCGGGTGATCAGCGACCGCGCGACGGCCGCGGTCGAAGCCCCGGCGCCGAACCCGCTATCCGAACCACCGGTCGAATCGCCGACCGAACCGTTCGACGCGCGCGAGCGGATGATCGGCGGTTCGATGCCGGCCGGGCCCGAACCGGTCATCGATCTGCGCGAACCGGAACCCGATTCAGAACCCGAACGCCAACCGCAACCCTCGGATGCGACGCAATCCTCGGATGCGACGCAATCCTCGGATACGACGCAATCCTCGGATGCGACGCAATCCTCCGATACGAGGGTGACAGCCACGGAGATCGCGGTCGAAGTGCGCGGGCGGTTCGGCGATCGCTGGGTCGGCGGCTTCGAGATCTGCGAGGTCATGACGACGCCCGACGGCCCGCGGTACCGGCTACGGCGTCACCGCGACGGCGTTGTACTCCCGGAGCTCTTCGACGCGGCGAGCATCCGGCACATCGAGACGTTCGATCAGCTCAACGACGATCAACTCAACGACTCGACGGGCTACTGGTCTCGTTCCTGAGCAGCCGCAGCGAGCCTGTCGTCGACACGGGCTCGAAGCCGTCCGCAACCGCGCGTCGCCAAACGTGAAACGGCGCCTGCCCGCCGGCCGAGGGATCCTCGAAGACGTCGTGGATCGCCAGGGCCCCGCCTGCGATCACATGCGGCGACCAAAACGTGTAATCCGCCAGCGCGACGTCCTCGGCGTGGCCGCCGTCGATGAACAAGAAGCCGATCGGGGTGCGCCAAACCCGCGCGATCGGCGCCGAGAAACCGACGACGCCGACCACGACGTCCTCGAGATCGGCGGCTTGGATCGTCCGCCGGAAGAACGGCAGCGTGTCCATCCGGCCGGTCTGGGGATCGACGACCTCTCGATCGTGATGCTCCCACCCCGCCTGGTTCTCCTCCGAACCGCGGTGATGGTCGACGGTGAACAACACCGTGCCCGCCTGCCGCGCCGCGGCGCCCAGGTACACGGCCGACTTCCCGCAATAGGTGCCGACCTCCAGCAACGGACCGATGCCGCCCGCGCGGCACGCCGCGTCGTACAGCGCCAGCCCTTCGTCGTCCGGCATGAAACCTTTCGCGGCGCGTGCGACCTCGAGCAGGCGACCATCCATCACGGGCGCGCAGACTAGGGCGACCAGTCTCCGGGCGCGCGATACTGCCCCGACGTGAGGATGGCCGGCGCACCAGCGCTCGACGCGAGACGCCTGCGCGCGCCGGCGCTCGCAATCGCCACGATCGGCCTCGTCTTCGGCACGATCCGGCTCATCGGACCGTTCGATTACGGGTACGACTTCGCCGTTTACCGTGCCGCCGGGAGTGCCGTGGTCCACCACGAATCTCTCTTCGGACCTTGGATCGGGCAACACCTCGACCATCCGCTGCCGTTCACGTACCCCCCGCTTGCCGCGGTGTTCGCGGTGCCGTTCGCGCTCATCGGCGACCAACTCAGCTACGCGCTCTGGAACGCCATCTCGATCGTTGCGCTCGTCTTCGTGGTCCGGGCCGCGACGAAACCCATCGTTCGACGCTTCTCCAACGCGGGCCTCGCGCTCACCGTCATCTGCGCGATCGCGCTCGCGCTCACGCCCGTGCAGGACGAGATCGGTTTCGGGCAGGTCGGCATCGTCCTGATGGCGATGTGCTTCTTCGACTGCGCGCAACCGCGGACGCGCTGGCCGCGCGGCCTGCTCGTCGGCGCGGCGACCGCGATCAAGCTCGTGCCCGGGGTCTTCATCCCCTACCTGTGGCTGAGCGGACGACGCCGCGCCGCCGTCGTCGCGACTGCGACGTTCGCCGTGCTGTCCGTGGGCGGCGCGGCGGTGGTGCCCGCGGACTCGAAGACGTTCTGGACCTCACGGGTGTTCGACAACGGTCGCGTGGGCAGCCCCGGCTATGTCAGCAACCAATCGCTGAACGGCATGCTCGCGCGCGCCTTCGGGTCGCACGTTCATCTCTTCTGGCATCTCGTCTGGCTCGTGCTCGCCGGCGCGATCGCCGGGTTCGGTCTGCGCCGGGCGGCGCTCGCGAGCCGCCGCGGGCAGGAGTTGCTCGGCATCGCCCTCGCCGCGCTCGTGGGCATACTCGTCTCACCGGTGTCCTGGATTCACCACTTGGTGTGGATCGTTCCCGTGCTCGCCGTGCTGGTTGGTGACGCCACCGATCGGCGCCGGGTCACATTGGCGGCGTCGATCGCGATGCTTTTCGCGCTGCGGCTTCCCTACCTCGGCGACAACATCCCGCCGGCTTGGCATGTCGGCTGGATCGCCGCGTTGTTGCGCGACTCCTACGGGCTCTTGTGCATCTACCTCTTGTTCGCGCTCGCACGGCTCGCCGCCGTCGCGCGACCGGTCACCGAACCCGCATGACGCGACGAATCGCCGCGACCAGACTCTGCTGCTCGCGCCTCGTCGTCACCCGTCGCCGGTCGAAGCCGTCACCGGCGAGGCGCACGTCGGCGTACACGTCGTCGCCGTCCTCGTGGAAGTGCAGGAACGCGCGAGACCGCACGTAGAACACGCCCGGCGAGCGCTCGACGAGACTGTCGATGGCACGCAGTCGTCCGAGTAGCTCTTCGATCGCGCCGAGCCGCGCGGGCGTGATGTGGCGCACCGTCGGATCCGGCCGTCAGATCCGAGGGGCCTCGACCCATCGACCGAACACGTCGGCAAGGGCGTCGACGATCTCTCCGAGGGTCGCGTAGACACGCGCCGCATCGATGAACGCGGGCATCAGGTTGACGTCGGGTTCGGCGGCCTGGGTCCGGACCCGGGCGAGGGCGGTCTCGACCGCGCTCGGGTCGCGCTCTCGGCGCACCTTGTCGAGCCGCCGCCGCTGTTCCTCCTCGACCTCGGGACCGATGCGCATTATCGGCGGCGGCGGTTCGTCGCTGCCCTCGAGGAATCCGTTGACGCCGACCACGATGTTCCGGCCGGCGTTCAACTTCCGCTCGAGCTCATACGCGGAGTCGGCGATCTCGCCCTGGTACCAGCCCTCCTCGACGCCTTGGATCGATCCCTCGAGCATCGAGCCGCCACCCAGGTCCTCGATCTGCCGGAACAGATCTTCGGCTCGGCGTTCCATCTCGTCGGTGAGCGCCTCGACGTACCACGACCCGCCAAGCGGGTCGGCGACGTTCGTCACGCGCGTCTCGTGCGCGATGACCTGTTGCGTGCGCAACGCGATGCGGGCCGCCTTTTCCGACGGTAGCGCAAGCGTCTCGTCCATCGAATTCGTATGAAGGCTTTGCGTTCCGCCGAGCACGCCCGCCAGCGCCTCGACCGCCGTGCGGACGATGTTCACCTCGGGCTGTTGCGCCGTGAGCGACACGCCCGCGGTCTGGGTATGGAAGCGCATCTGCAACGACCGCTCCAGTTTCGCACCGTAACGGTCACGCATCCAGCGCGCCCAGATCCGGCGCGCGGCGCGGTATTTCGCGATCTCTTCGAAGACGTCGACGTGGGCATTGAAGAAGAACGAGAGTCGGGGCGCGAACGCGTCGACCGCCAGCCCGGCGCGCATCGCGAGCTCGACGTAGGCGAACCCGTTGGCGAGGGTGAACGCCAGCTCCTGGGCGGCCGTCGATCCGGCCTCGCGTATGTGATACCCGGAGATCGAGATCGGATGCCAGCGCGGCATCTCCTCGGTACAGAACGCGATCGTGTCGCGCACGAGCCGCAACGATGGTCGGGGCGGGAAGATGAACTCCTTCTGCGCCTGGTACTCCTTGAGGATGTCGTTCTGCAGCGTGCCGCCGAGGCGCGCCCGCGCGACGCCGTTCGCCTCCGCGTTGGCGACGAACATCGCGAAGATCACTGCGGCCGGACCGTTGATCGTCATCGAGGTCGTCACCGCGCCGAGATCGATGCCGCGGTAGAGGTCGTGCATGTCGGCCAGCGTGTCGACCGCGACACCGCACTTGCCGACCTCGCCGAGCGCGAGCTCGTCGTCGGAGTCGCGGCCCATCAGCGTGGGCAGGTCGAAGGCCGTCGATAGGCCGTCTCCGCCCGCGGCGAGGAGCTCGTGGAAACGACGGTTCGTGTCGATCGCGGTGCCGAAACCGGCGAACATCCGCATCGTCCAGAGCTTCGAGCGGTACATGTCGGTGTACGGCCCGCGCGTGTAGGGGTACCGGCCGGGGCGCTCGGCGTCGGCCGGGCCGTATACGGGCTCGACCGGGACACCGGACATGGTTTCGAACCGGCTCTCCGATCCGGATGCGGGCTCGGACTCGGTGGTCATCGTTACATGCTAGATGCCGAACATGTCGGTCACGCCGTGGTCGCGGCCCGCCGTGTAGCCGCCGTCAACCGCGATCGCCTGTCCGGTCACGAACGAGGCGTCGTGTGACACCAGGAACAGCGCCACCGCGGCGATCTCATCGGGGCGTCCGAGCCGGCGCAGCTTGTGTTCGTGCCGGATCTGCTCGCGCACGTGCTCCATGCCCGGCATCCCGAAGACACCTTCGAGCATCGGCGTCTCGATGAATCCGGGACAGATCGCGTTCGCGCGTATACCGGCGCGCCCGTAATCGATCGCGAGGTTCTTGGTGAAGATGACGACCGCACCTTTGGACGCGTTGTATGAGCTGCCGCCCGCGGTGCCCTCGAGCCCTTCGACGCTCGCCACCGTTACGACGCTGCCGCGCTCGCCGTCTACGGACTCCTGCTCGAGCATGTGCGCGATCGCATGCTTCGCGCACAAGAACGT